>JBIIVZ010000079.1:0-8418 GCA_044339175.1 Roseateles sp. | reverse complement strand
GAGGAGCACTTGGCCGCTCACCCGCAAGCGCTGGAAGGTCTGCAACGCGTCATGCGCCGGGCCGAACGGGCAGCCCGCTATGCCCTGGGCTTTGCCGTGCACCGGCTCGATCGCGACGCCGCCGTCATCCACAGCGCGGCGTTGCTGCACGACTTTGCCGAAATGCTGCTGTGGCTGCATGTGCCGGAGCTGGCCCTGCAGATGCGCCAGCGGCAAGTGGCCGACCACCATTTACGCAGCGTGGCCATACAGCGCGAGTTGTTGAACGTCGAGCTGGGTGATCTGGAGCAGGCCTTGATGCATGCCTGGCGTTTGCCGGAGCTGCTGCAACACATCACCAATGACAAGCGCGCCAACGACCCGCAAGTGCTGTGCGTCAAGCTGGCCGTGCGCCTGGCCCGCCACACGGCGGACGGCTGGAGCGACGAGGCCGTGCCCGACGACTTGTGCGAGATTGCAGCCCTGCTCAACCTCAGCACCGATGCCACGCTCAAGCTACTGCACGAATTCGATTGAGGCTGAGAGGGTGAGAAGCAAGCCCCCCAGCGACAACGGGTCACACCGGCACGGCGGTCGTGTTCTTCACACGGTCGAGCACAAAGCTGGTCTTGCAGTCTTGCACGCTGGTGTGCTTGAGCAGGGTTTCGCTGATGAAGCGGGCGTAATGGGCCATGTCTTGCACCACCACGCGCAGCAAATAGTCCATGTCGCCGGTCAGGGCCGAGCATTCCACCACCTCGGGCCAGGCCTGCACGGCAGCGCGGAACAGGTCCATCGGGTTGCGCTTGTGGCCTTCGGTCTGTTTTTCCAGCCGCACGTTGATGTAGGCCGTCAAACCCAGCCCGACCCGTTCGGGCGACAGCAGCGCCACATAGGCCGAGATGACGCCGACCTCTTCCAGCCGGCGCACGCGTCGCAACACCGCTGACGCCGACAGGCTGACCTGGGCCGCCAGCGCGTCGTACGTGATGCGGCCGTCGAGCTGCAGCGCCCTCAAAATGCGCCGATCCACGGCATCAAGCTGGACTTGGTTTTCCATCCAGCGATTTTCGCAGGATTCTTGCGCCAGATAGCCAGCCGACGCCTGAGTTTGCCGGAATCCTGCAGCTGCTTGAACCTACAGTCTTGACCTATCGCAAGACTTTTCAACGGGCCAGGCAGGCCCAAATTGGAGACGGATCATGGCATTTACTCCCTGGGACAACCCGATGGGCACCGACGGTTTCGAGTTCATTGAATTCGCCGCCCCCGATCCGGCCGCACTCGGCCAGTTGTTTGAAACCATGGGCTTCACCGCCGTGGCCCGGCACCGCCACAAGAATGTGACGCTGTACCGCCAGGGCGGGGTGAACTTCATCATCAACGCCGAAACTGACTCGTTCGCCCAGCGCTTCACCCGGCTGCACGGCCCGTCGATCTGCGCCATCGCCTTCCGCGTCAAGGACGCCGCCCATGCCTACCAGCGCGCGCTGGAACTCGGCGCTTGGGGCTTTGACAACAAAGCCGGCCCGATGGAGCTGAACATCCCGGCCATCAAGGGCATCGGCGATTCGCTGATCTATTTCGTCGACCGCTGGCAGGGCAAGAACGGCGCTGCGCCCGGTGCAATCGGCAACATCAGCATTTACGACGTCGATTTCGTACCGCTGCTGGACGCCGCCGGCCACGCCGTGCCGGCCAATCCGGTCGGCCACGGCCTGACCTATATCGACCACCTGACGCACAACGTGTTCCGGGGCCGGATGAAGGAATGGTCGGAGTTTTATGAGCGCTTTTTCGACTTCCGCGAAGTGCGCTACTTCGACATCGAAGGCAAGCTGACCGGCCTTAAAAGCAAGGCCATGACCAGCCCCTGCGGCAAGATCCGCATCCCCATCAACGAAAGCAGCGACGACAAAAGCCAGATCGCCGAATACCTGGCCCTGTATCGCGGCGAGGGCATTCAACATGTCGCCATGGGCAGCGACAACATCTACGCCACAGTGGAGGCGATGCGCGCCGCCGGCGTGCAATTCCAGGACACGATAGAAACCTACTTCGACCTGATCGACCGGCGCTTGCCCGGCCACGGCGAGCCGGTCGAGCAACTGCGCCGCCAGCGCATCCTGATCGACGGTGCCGCCCATCTGGACGCCCCGAAAGAGTTGCTGCTGCAGATCTTCACCAAGGAGGTGATCGGCCCGATCTTCTTCGAGCTGATTCAGCGCAAGGGCAACGAGGGCTTTGGCGAAGGCAACTTCCGCGCGCTGTTCGAAAGCATAGAACTGGACCAGATCCGCCGCGGCGTGCTGGTGGACGACACGGCGGTTTGAGCGCCGCTTGTTCAGCCCAGGGCGCTGACTAAGCGGACTTGGCCTCCAGCAACCGCAACAGATCAGCCAGGATGCGCGGCTGAAAGACCAGCGCGAGATGGCCGCTGCCCACCACCTCGATGGCCTGCGAGCCCGGCAGCACGGCGGTATCGGCCGGGCAGACGATCTGGTCACAGCGGCTGAAGTAGCAATCGAAGCGGGCCGCAAAGTCCGGCACCTGCCCTGCCGAACTGGCCGCCGCCTCATGCGCGGCCAGCTCCGACAACCAGCGGCTCTGCCGGCGCATTTGGCGGGCATTCAAGGTCGCGCCAAAGCGCGCCATCAGCGTGCCGGCATGCGGCGTGCCCAGCGTCAAGAAGCGGTGGATACGGCCGACTTGGCCGTGGCGTCGCCACCAAGCCCGGGCCGCCAAGCCGCCCATGCTGTGCCCGACGATCACCGGCGGCTGGCCGCACCGTTGCTCCAGCGTCTGCACGGCGGCCTCGATCTGCGCCACATAAGCGTCGATCGACCCGTAAGCCGGCTCCAGCGTCAGCGCAATGTGCGGGTGGCCCTGGGCGCGCAAGCGCTCCATCCAGCGGTTCCAGATGCCACGGTTGCAAGTAAACCCGTGGAGCAGCAAGACACCACGTTGGCCGCTGCCACCGCCGCCGCTGTTGCTGTTGCCCGGCAAAAAGTCGGCATAGCGCTGCGCGGCAAACGGTTGCTGCCAAGCGAACACCCGCTCGCAGGCGATCAACTCATGCCACCAAGCGCGCAGCAATTGCAGGCGGCCGGGCGGCGGCAGGCCGGTGTTGAGGCGCGGCAACCAGGCAAAAATCATCAACATGCCCAAGCCGTAGAGCCAGAACACCGCAGCGGCCAGCACCAAGCCGAACCCCGGCGCGCCGCTGCGCCAACAGCCGATCAGCGTGGCCAGGGCCAAAATTGCGCGCAGCAGCAACTGCCAGCGTTGTATTCGTGCATTCATGCCCGCAGTGTAGGAGCGGCACAATCCACTCCTTGAGCTACGCGTCCAACTACCGAACCTAGGACTCATGGACTCCGCCATTGCCCAAGAAATGCTTGCCCACCTGAGCGCCGTTGATGCCCAGCGCCAGTTGCGCAACGCCGAGCCGGGCCTGAACGCCCGCGTGCAGAGCTTGAAGCTGTACCAGCAGCAGCGCTTTTCGCGCACCTACGCCGACTTGTTGAATACGCCGCGCTACGAGAAGGCGACACGGTTTTTTCTGCAAGAGCTGTACGGGCCGGGCGACTTTTCACGCCGCGACGCTCAATTCGCCCGCGTCGTGCCGGCGCTGGTGCGCATCTTCCCGGCCGAGGTGGTGGCGACTGTGGCCAAACTCGCCCGCCTGCACGCCATCTCCGAGCTGATGGACACCCGCATGGCGCAGCAGCTGGGCGCGAGCCCCTTGAACGCCAGCAGCTACGTCGCCGCCTGGCAGGCCTGCGGCGAAGCGCTGCAGCGGCAGCTGCAAATCGAGCTGACGATTGCCGTCGGCGCGTCGCTGGAGCAATTGACCCGCAAGCCCTTGCTGCGCCAAGGCTTACGCTTGATGCGCGGCCCCGCCACGGCCGCCGGCATGAGCGAATTGCAGCGTTTTCTGGAAACCGGTTTCGATACCTTCCGCGAGATGCGCGGGGCAACCGAGTTCTTGCAATTGGTGCGGCAGCGCGAAGAGGCCTTGGCCGAGGCCTTGTTCAAGCCCGGTGCGGCCGCCCTGCTGCGGCAACGCGCCTGTCCCACAGGTGACGATCCACTAGGGCAATTACCCTAGCTGAGCCTCGCGCCTGCCGCGACCATGGCTGACTGGCGCGCGATACGCGTCCCAGCCATTGAATTCAGGAGACATGGTGCAAGCATTGGCGCAAGAAAACCCGACTCAAACGACTCCGTCGAGTCAAACAACGAATAAAAAACCCTGGTTGAAGAGCTACCCCGAAGGCGTGCCGGCCGAGGTGGACACGACGATTTATCGCTCCTTGGTCGATCTGCTGGAGGAATCGTTCCGCAAATACGCCACCCGCGATGCAGCGGTCTGCATGGGTCAGCGCCTGCGCTTTGGCGAAGTGGACAGCTTGTCCGCCGCACTCGGTGCCTGGCTGCAAGCCAAGGGCTTGCCGAAGGGCGCACGCGTCGCCATCATGATGCCCAACGTCTTGCAATACATGGTCGCCATCGCGGCGATTCTGCGGGCCGGCTACACGGTGGTGAACGTCAACCCGCTCTATACCCCGCGTGAATTGCAGCATCAGCTGAAGGACTCCGGCGCGCAGGCCATCATCGTGCTGGAGAACTTTGCCGCCACGCTGGAAGAGGTCATCCCCCACACCGATGTCGAGCATGTGGTGCTGGCATCGGTCGGCGACCTGCTCAATTGGTGGCGCGGCCCGGTGGTCAATTTCGCGCTCCGCCATGTGAAGAAAATGGTGCCCGAGTTCCGCCTGCCGGTAGACGCCAAACGCAGCGTCACGCGCTTCAACAAGGCGCTGGACGAAGGCAGTCGCCTCAGCCTGAAGCGGGTGGACTTAGGCCCCGAGGACGTCGCCTTCTTGCAATACACCGGCGGCACCACCGGCTTGTCCAAGGGTGCCACGCTGCTGCACCGCAATATCGTGGCCAACATCCTGCAAAGCGAGGCCTGGTTCAGCCCGATGCTGAAAAAGCTGGAAAGCGGCAAGCAATTGACGACCGTTTGCGCGCTGCCGCTGTATCACATCTTTGCGCTGACGGCCTGCTACATGCTGGGCGCACGCCTGGGCATGCTGAACATCCTGATACCGAACCCGCGTGATTTCCCCGGCTTCATCGAGGTCTTGCAGCAACACAAGATCAATATGTTCCCGGCCGTCAACACGCTCTTCAACGCACTGGCCGCCGACCCCGCCTTTGCCCGCGTGGACTTCAGCGAACTGGTGATTTCAAACGGCGGCGGCATGGCCGTGCAACAGTCCACCGCCGAAAAGTGGCTGAAGATCACCGGCTGCCCGGTGGTGGAAGGTTATGGTTTGTCGGAAACCTCACCGGTCGTCACCATCAACCGGATGGATGTACACGACTTCAATGGCTCCATCGGCCTGCCGGTGCCCTCGACCGACATCGCCATCCGGGACGACAACGGCCTCGACGTGGCGCAGGGCGAACGGGGCGAAATCTGCATCCGTGGCCCTCAGGTCATGGCCGGCTACTGGATGCGCCCCGAGGAAACCGCCAACGTCATGTACGCGGACGGCTACTTCAAAAGCGGTGACATCGGCGTCATCGACGAGCAGGGTTTCATCCGCATCGTCGACCGCAAGAAGGACATGATTCTGGTCTCCGGCTTCAACGTCTACCCGACCGAGATCGAACAAGTCGTCAGCATGCATCCGGGCGTGCTGGAGTGCGCGGCGGTCGGCATCCCCGATGCGCGCTCCGGTGAGACGGTCAAGCTCTACGTCGTGAAAAGCGACCCCACCCTGGCCGAAGAAGACCTGAGCGCCTATTGCCACCGCGAGCTGACCGCCTACAAATGCCCGAAATACATCGAATTTCGGGATGAGCTGCCGAAGAGCAACGTCGGCAAGATTTTGCGCCGCGAGTTGCGCAGTACATGACGATCCGGCTGCCCGACGACATGCATCTGCTGGAGCGAGGCTGGTTGTCCTCCAACTCCCTGCTGCTCAGCGGCGACGCCCGCGGGGCCGTGCTGGTGGACAGCGGCTACTGCACCCACAAGGCGCAAACGCTGGCCTTGGTGCAGCAAGCGCTAGTGGACAGTGCTTCAGACAGCGCCTCACCTGCGGATCAACAGCCCACGCTGCGCTTGATCGCCAACACCCATCTGCATTCCGACCATTGCGGTGGTAACGCCCACCTGGCGGCGGCATTCGACTGCCCGGTCGCCATTCCGCCCGGGCATTTTCAGGCGGTGGCCGACTGGGATCAGGCCGTGCTGAGCTTTGCCGCAACCGGCCAGCAATGCGAGCGCTTCACGCCGGACCATGCGCTGAGGCACGGCGACAGCCTTGAGCAGGCCGGCCGCGTCTGGCAGGTGCTGGCCGCCCCCGGTCACGACCCGGAATCAGTGATCCTGTTCGAGCCCGAGGCCGGCCTGCTGGTGTCGGCCGATGCGCTGTGGGAGCACGGCTTCGGCATCGTCTTCCCGGAAATTGACGGCACGGCGGCCTTTGACGAAGTCGCGGCCACTCTGGACTTGATCGCCGCGCTGCCGGTGCGCGTGGTGGTGCCCGGCCACGGCCCGGCCTTCAGCGATGTGGCGGCGGCCGTGAGCGAAGCGCGTGCCCGGCTGAGCTACTTTCGACTCAACCCGATCCGCCACGCCCGCTACGCCGCCAAGGCCTTGATCACCTTTCATCTGCTCGAAGTCCACCGCCAAGCGCTGCCCGCCCTGCTGGCTTGGCTGGCTGCGGTGCCGATTCACCAGCAGATCTGGCAGCGCTTTTTCAGCGCGCAGACGCTGGCCGACTGGACGCTGGAATTGCTCGACGACCTGATGAGCGGCGGCGTCATCGGCCGGCGGGATCAGATGGTTTACGCGCAGGGCGTTTGAAACGATGCTGCGGCTGACTCACCGCTGACACGCTGTGGGTTCGCTGTTGGCCCGTTGCGGATCGGCTGCTGATTGACGTTTACGTCAACGTCAATCACACCCTAGAATCAATGTTGATTTGCTTGAGATTTTTCTGACAACGCGGGGCAGCCTTGGCGCTGCCGCTGGAGACAAGCCATGACCGACCTTTCCGCCGACTACAAAGCCCTCGCCTCGTACCGCCCCACGCACAAAGTGCGCTTCGTCACGGCGGCCAGCCTGTTTGACGGGCATGACGCCGCCATCAACATCATGCGGCGCATCCTGCAAGGCATGGGGGCCGAAGTGATTCACCTGGGCCACAACCGCTCGGTCGATGAGGTGGTGACCGCCGCGCTGCAAGAAGACGCGCAGGGCATCGCCATCAGCAGCTACCAGGGCGGCCATGTCGAATACTTCAAATACATGGTCGAGCTGCTGAAAGCGCGCGGCGGCGAGCATATCCAGGTGTTTGGCGGTGGTGGCGGCGTCATCGTGCCGAGCGAAATCCGCGATCTGGCCGCCCACGGCGTGCGCATCTTCAGCCCCGAGGACGGCCAGCGCATGGGCCTGGCCGGCATGATCGGCGAGATGATGATGAAGGCCGACCAGGACTTCAGCGCACAAGCGCCCAAGCACCTGAGCGCTCTGCAAGGCCACAGCGAAGCCGCCTGGCGCGCGCTGGCACAGTTGATCACCGCACTGGAAAACGGCCAAGCCGATGCCGTGCTGGTTGCGGCCTTGCAAGACGCGGCCCAAGACATCAAGACCCCGGTGCTGGGCATCACCGGCACCGGCGGTGCCGGCAAGTCCAGCCTGACCGATGAGTTGATCCGCCGCCTGCGCCTGGACCAGGGCGACCAATTACGGGTCGCCGTCATTTCCATCGACCCGTCACGCCGCAAGAGCGGTGGCGCATTATTAGGCGACCGCATCCGCATGAACGCCATAGGCCCGTGGTCACAAGGCCAACGCGTTTTCATGCGGTCGCTCGCCACCCGCGACTTCGGCAGCGAGATCTCCCCTGCCCTGCCGGACGCGATCCGGGCCGCCAAGGTGGCCGGGTTTGATCTGATCATCGTGGAGACCTCCGGCATCGGCCAGGGCGACGCGGCGATCGTGCCGCATGTCGATGTGCCGATGTATGTGATGACGCCAGAATTCGGCGCCGCCAGCCAGTTGGAAAAGATCGACATGCTGGACTTCGCCGAGTTCGTGGCGATCAACAAGTTCGACCGCAAGGGCTCGCTCGACGCCCTGCGCGATGTGGCCAAGCAAGTGCAGCGCAACAAGGAAGCCTGGACCACCAAGACCGAGGACATGCCCGTCTTCGGGACCATGGCCAGCCGCTTCAACGACGACGGCGTGACGGCGCTCTACCAGGCGCTGAAAATCCGCCTGGCCGAACTGGGTCTGCAGCTGGTGGAGGGCCGTTTGCCGCTGGCCCACACCCGCCACAGCACCCACCAGACGCCGGTGGTGCCGGCCGCCCGCGTGCGTTATCTGGCCGAGATCACCGACACGGTGCGCGGCTA
>JBIIVZ010000078.1:0-8475 GCA_044339175.1 Roseateles sp. | reverse complement strand
CCGTGTCGATGAAGGGCTCCAGCAGCGACACCACGCCCTCGGTGACCGGCTCCTTGGTGCGCACTGCGGCATGGGCGATAGCAGATGAGCCGACGCCCGCCTCGTTCGAGAACGCCGCCCGCCTGAAGCCCTGGATCAAGGCCCCGACGAAGCCACCGGCCACGCCCAGGCCGGTGAACGCGCCGCTGAAGATCTGCTCGAAGGCCCAGCCGACCTTGTCGTAGTTGACCGCGATCACCACCAGCGCGGCACCGACGTAGATCAGACCCATGAGGGGCACAATTTTTGCAGTGATGGTGGCGATGGACTTGATGCCGCCGACGATCACCGCAAACACCACAGCCGCCAGCACCAGCCCGGTGATCCAGCCGTGGCCCGCCATGATGCTGTTGGCACCACCGGTGATGTTGACCAGTTGCGCATGGGCCTGGTTGGCCTGGAACATATTGCCCGCGCCCAGACTGGCACCGATGCAGAACAGCGAAAACAACACCGCCATGATCTTGCCGCCGGGCAGGCCGCGCTCGGCAAAGCCCTTGGTCATGTAGTACATCGGGCCGCCCGACACGGTGCCGTCTGCATATTCATTGCGGTATTTGACGGCCAGCGTGCATTCGGTGAACTTGGCCGCCATGCCGAGCAGGCCGGCCAGAATCATCCAGAACGTCGCCCCCGGCCCGCCAATACCCAGCGCCACAGCCACCCCGGCGATATTGCCCAAGCCGACGGTGCCGGACAGTGCGGTGGCCAACGCCTGAAAGTGACTGACCTCGCCCTTGTCCTTCGGGTCGGAGTAGTCGCCCCTGATCAGCTCGATCGCATGGCCGAAGCCGCGTACCTGGATGAACTTGAAGTAGAGAGTGAAAACGGTGGCTGCCACCACCAGCCACAACACGATCCAAGGGAAGTCGGTGCCCGGCAATGAGGCAAAGACCAACTGCACGAACCAGCCGGTCGAACTGGCGAAGATGGCGTTGATTTGTGCATCCAGACCCGGCCCGGAGGGCAAGCTTTGAGCTGCAGCATTGCCGGCCAACAAGGCCAGCGCTAGCGCCAACCCCCAGCAGCGGGCCATGCCCTGTGCTCGATGGGAGGTCATATTTTTACTTTCTATGCTGTCGTTGGACGCCGACTTGTCTCGAAACCGGCGGGCTGAACTCAAAAAAATCGCAGCTATGCTGAAATTGCTTTGATTTTTCACAATAGCACTTGAAATTCATCACTCTGCGCAGTTTGGGCGTAGAGCAGCCCGACCTGATGTCGGGTCGAGCGTCATCGGGCGGCGCAGCCATGCGACATCTGGCTCTTGACGCAACACCACCGCCCGGCCCCTCAAACTTGCGTTTTAAAAGCTGTGGTTGAGGCCGAGTGCCACGCCGTTACGGCTGGCGACGAGCCGCTCGCGGTAAACGTCGGCGTAGAGGTTGGTGCGTTTGGACAGCGGGTGGTTGTAGCCCAGGCTGACCTTGTGGTTGCCAGATTCCTGGATGCGGCCGTAGCCCACGCGCACGGTGTCAGCACCGACGGCATAAGTGGCTGCCACCAGCATGCTGCGCAATTTTTGCGCTGAGCCGGCCAGGTCGGTGTGGGAGTAGGACCCCATCAAGTTCAACGCACCCAATTGATAAGAGCTGGCGACATAGCTGATCTTGTCGGCCAGGTGGTTTTCTTCATGCGCCAGCATGGCCTTGAACGGGCCGTTGGCGTAGTTCAGCGACGCCCCTTTTGAGCGGGCTCTGGCCATCGTTGCTGCGGCGTCATCGCCCACGGCGCGTTCGATTTCAGCCTCCACATGCAGCTCGAAGCCGCCGATGTTGGGCGAGCTGTAATAGACGGCGTTGCTGGCGCGCGAGTAGTTGTTGAAGTCGGCGGTGGGCAGGCCGTCGCTGTTGAAGTCGCCGTTGTAGCTGGCCATCGAGCCCATCAGGCCGCTGTCATACCAAGGGTCGAAGACCCATTTCTGACCCCACAGCGGCGTCAGCGAGCGGCCCAGGCGCAGGCTGCCCAGCGACTTGCTGACCAGTCCGATGGTGGTTTCACCCTGGAACACGCGGGTTGATTTTTCCTGCGTGCCGGTGTCCGGGTTGAAACGCATTTGCAGGTTGAAGACAGCCGACAGGTCTGAGTCCAAGGCTTCGCTGCCTTTGAAGCCCAGCCAGTTGTTCTGGCCACGGTCCAGGCGCGTGGCGCTGCCGGTCTCCTTCACCAGACCGAGGTCGAAGTAGCCGTAGACCTGGAACTTGGATTGCGGCGCTGGCGTTTCGGTCTGTGCCTGTGCCTGTGCCTGTGCGTGTGCCATGCCGGCAAAGCCGCCAGCCGTCAAAACAGTGGCGGCCAGAAGTTTGATTTTTTTACCTGAATTGCTGATCAAGGGGTGCTTCCGATCGGAGTGGTGGGCAAGCACAGCAGTCCTTGCCGAAGGATAGGGATGGACGGGCGGGCTCGCGCGCTTCGACCTACTTCTTGGCCGCAGCCAGCGACTGGGCGATCCAGCCGTCGAACATGACTTGGTGGGCCTTGATCCATCCATCGGTGTGGCGGGCGATGTCGGCGGCCGAGGTCTCGCCGTTCATCATGCGCATGTTCTCGGCGCTGATGTCGGCCATCGGCAGCTTCATCAATTCGAACAATTTGCCGGCGGCCGGGTTAGCCAAGATGAATTGCTTGTTAGCGACGATGTTCTGCTGGTTCACGACAAAGCCGTAGTTGCGGCCGTTTGGCAGCTGCGTGTTGATCTTGCTTTGCTCACCCGGCAGTGACGAAAACGGCACTTGCAACCAGACCACATCGCGGCCCGGCCGCATCACGCCGCTGACCCAATACGGAGTCCAGGTGTAGTACAGGATCGGCTTGCCTTCTTTGTGGCGGGCGATGGTGTCGGCAATCAGCGCGGAATAGCTGCCCTGCTTGTGCGTCACCGAGTCGCGCAGCTTGAAGGCGGTCAGCTGATGCTCAATGACGGCCTCGCAGCCCCAGCCGGGGTCGCAGCCAGTCAGGTCGGCTTTGCCGTCGCCGTCTGTGTCAAACAGCTTGGCGATCTTCGGGTCGGCAAGCTGCTTCAGGTTGGTGATCTTGTATTTCGTCGCGGTGGCCTTGTCGATCAAATAGCCCTGGGCCGCGTTGTCCGAATACACACCGGTGCGTGACAACTTGACGTCGCCGCCGGCATTTTTGTAGAAGTCCTCGTGCAGCGGACTCCAGTGGTCGGCCATGAAGGTGGCGTCCCCGTTGGAGATGGCGATGTGGGCGGTGGGTGGTGCGATTTCTTTGGCGGGGGCCACGTCATAGCCCAGCTTTTGCAGCGCGCGCGAGACCAGCAGCGTCTGGAAGGTGGCTTCGGCAATGGTGTTTTGCAGCGGCTGAACGCTGATGCCGGTGCCGGGCAACTGGGCCGGCTTGGCGGTGGCGGCTGGGGCGGCCAAGGGCAGAGCGAGCAGGCTGGCTGCGAGCAGCGTGAAGGTGGTGCGTTGCGTACGATTGAAACGGCTCATTCGGGCATGTCCTTCGGTGCAGAGTGGGAAAAAAGAGGCTGAGAGGTGCCGGAGTCAGGCGGCGGGCAGCGCTTGGGTCGACGCTAAATTGATGGCGGCCGGAGCGACTGCTGTGACGGGGACCGGGCCTGCCGCTGCGGGTCGGGCTTGATGGGGCACCTTCACCGCTGCAGGTTTGGCCAGCCGACGCCACAAGGCCACCAACAGACCGACCGGGCCGGTCTGCCACCAATGGCGCACGCCGCGCCGTGCTTGGCCGGCGGCCTGCGTGATCCGGTCCAGCGAGATCGCCAGCAGCACGATGCCCAGGCCGCCGACGGTGGCCAGCCCCATGTCGAGCCGACCGATGCCGCGCAGCACCATCTGCCCCAGGCCGCCGACGGCAATCATCGAGGCGATCACCACCATCGACAGCGACAGCATCAGCGTCTGGTTGACGCCGGCCATGATGGACGGCAGGGCCAGCGGCAACTGCACCTTGAAGAGCATTTGCGTGGGTGAAGCACCGTAGGCACGCGCCGCCTCGATCAAGTCGGGCCGCACCTGGCGAATGCCCAGATTGGTCAGCCTCACCAACGGCGGCAGCGCAAAGATGATGGTGACGATGACACCCGGCACATTGCCGATGCCGAACAGCATCACCACCGGCACCAAATAGACAAAAGCTGGCGTCGTTTGCATGGCGTCGAGGAAGGGGCGGGCAATCCGCTGCGCTCGGTCGTTACTGGCCAAAAATATGCCCAGCGGCAAACCTATGGTCAGGCAGAACGCCAGCGCCGTCAGCACCAGCGACAAGGTGACCATCGCCTCCGGCCAGATGTTCAGCATCACCACCACCAACAGCGACATCACCGTGGTGACCGCCACGCCCCGGCCGGCAAATTGCCAGGCCAGCAAGCCGAAGATCGACACCATCGCCAGCGCTGGCACGCTCTGCAGTAGCGCTTCAACCCACAGCAGTGTGTCGTTGATCGGGTCGCGCACGGTCTGGAAGAACGGGCGGAAGTTCAGTACCACCCACTCGAGTCCTTGGTTGATGCCGTCTTCAATCGGCAGCGAGCCGTCCCACAAACGCTGGATCTGCCAAGGGCTGGCAGGGTCGCCACCCGATACGACGGCGCTTGGCGCATCCAGCCAACCTGACGCGCCGGCGCTGGCCGCCGCGTCAGGCTCCGTGCCGGTCAGCCAAGGATCAGCAGCAGTCGCTGCCGGCTCGGCGCTTCCCCAGGGGTCGGTGGCTGCCGGTGTTGTGATCGATTCTGGGCTGGCCTCAATGGTGCTGGTGCTTGGCATGAACAATCCTTTCTGAGTCAAAGCGCGGGAACCGCAGGGGTATCGCGGTCAAGAAACTTCAACAGCGTGGTCTTGCTGATCGCGCCGCAGAAGCGCCCGTCTTCGGCCACCACCGGCAATGCAAAGGTGGACTGCGCCACTTGTCCGAACAAATCGCTGACCTGCGCCTCACCGGAAATTTGTGGCACATCGGCAAGGAACGCGTGTGCCAGACCGAGCGGCCCGGCATGACCGGTCAGCGCGCTGCGCAGCGAGTCGGCCGACACCATGCCCAAGTAGTGTTGCGCCGGGTTGACCACATAGGCATGCTCTCGGTCCTTGTCCTCCAGCATTTTCAGCGCCGCGCGTGCGCCACGGCTCGGGTGTTCCGAGATCACGATCTGCGTCTTGCGGGCGATGTCGGTGGCCTTGAAGACCGCTGCCGCATCGACGCCGTGGACAAAGCTGCGCACGTAATCGTCGGCCGGATTGCGCAGGATTTCATCCGGTGTGCCCAGTTGCACCACCGCGCCGTCCTTCATGATCGCGATGCGGTCGCCAATGCGCATCGCCTCGTCCAGGTCGTGCGAGATGAACACCACGGTGCGGCGTTTGATCTGCTGCAAGCGCAGCAATTCGGACTGCATTTCGTGGCGGATGATCGGGTCCAGCGCTGAAAAGGCCTCGTCCATCAGCAAGATCGACGGGTCTGAGGCCAGCGCTCGGGCCAGGCCCACACGCTGCTGCATGCCACCGGACAACTCGTCCGGGAAGCTCATCTCCCAGCCGGCCAAGCCCACCTGCTCCAGCGCTAGCGCGGCTTGCACATCGCGCTCGGACTTCTTGACGCCGGCGAGCTCCAGGCCGAAGGCGGTGTTGTCCAGCACCGTCATATGCGGCATTAACGCAAACGACTGGAACACCATGCTGATGTCCTTGCGGCGCAGGTTGCGCAATTGCGTGGGCGAGAGCCGATTGATGTCGATGTCGTTGATCAGGATGCTGCCGGCCGTCGGCTCGATCAAGCCGTTGAGCATGCGCACCAGCGTTGACTTGCCGGAGCCGGACAGGCCCATGACGACGAAGATCTCTCCCGCTTCAATCGTGAAATCAACGTCGAAAACGCCAATCGAATTGCCTGTGCGGGCCAGGATGTCCGGCTTGCTGACGCCCTGTTTGACGAGCGCCAGCGCCTGCTCCGGCGCATCGCCAAAGATCTTGAAGACATGATCGATTCGAATTTGCTTGGCCATGGCGAGCAACCTTTCTGGATGGATGGTTGAGGGGCGTGGCAAGGTTCAAACTGCTGCCGCAAAAGGGCAATTTCAGCCCGTCGGCTTTGGTGGCCGGGGCTGACTTGAACAGGATGACGAGATGGTTCGGTTGGCTCAAGAGCCGAGTCCGCAAACGGACGCTGTGATCGATCAGGCGGGCTCAGGATGCCCTTGCAGGGTCGATCGAGGTCGACAGTGAAACAGGATTGAACCTGCGACTTGTGGCGATTCGCACCTTAGATGCGCTTAAAGAGTTTCAAATACTTGCAATTGGTTCCAAAAGCAAAGCACATTATAGAAATTTTTAATTGACAAGTCAAGCCGCTAGTTAAATGCTATCGAGATGGATGCATGGCGCTTGATCTGTTGCGGTCCTTGGCTGTCGCGAATCCTCACGTTCAGTGGGTCTCTGCGGCGCGGCGCTGGCAGCGTGAAAAGCTGCTCAATCTGGCTTCAGCGGGGGCTGCTAGCTGCCAAATTTCGCCGCTATAGTGCGCGCACGATGATTTCACGCTTACTTGATCTACTGCTGGGGACAGAGCGTAAACAGCGGTTGCGCCTGGCCCGTTCATTGGGTGCAGTTGGCGTTTTTGCTGTCTGCTTGATGGTTCAGTGGTTGGCCGTGTCGCTGGGCATGGCGGATCGGTCAGCGGCCCTGGCATTGACTTGGTTCGTGATCGCGGGAGTGCTGGTCTGCTATCTCAGCTTGCGCACTGGTTGGAGCCAGCGCTGGAGTGATCCTGCTTTGACCATGCCGCAGATGGTGTATTCCCTGCTGGCGCTGATGTTGGCTTACGGCATCAACCCGCAGTTGCGCGGCTTGATGCCGATGATCATGGCCTTGGTGCTGGTGTTCGGTGCCTTCATTTTGCCGGCCCGGCGCTGCCGTCAGTTGGGTTGGCTATCGGTTGCGATGCTGGCCATCGTGATGTACTACTCGGCAGCGCGCGACCCGGTGTTGTTCGAGCCACGCATCGAGGGTTTTAATTTTTTGTTTAGCGCGCTTGTCTTGCCAATTATGGGGAGTTTGGCTGGGCAACTCAGCAGCATGATATTGCAGCAGCGTGTCCAAAAAAATGAGCTTCGTGAAGCACTTGAAAAAGTCCGCCTGCTGGCGTCTTTTGACGAGCTGACCGGCCTGCCTAATCGGCGTCAGGTGATGGAGGTTTTTTCGCAGGAAGAGCGCAGGTCGCTGCGCCAATCGGCACCCTTGTGTTGCGCCATCATCGACATCGACTTCTTCAAACAGATCAATGACCGCATGGGCCACCCGGCCGGGGACGAGGCCTTGCAACGCTTCTCCGCGCTGCTCAGCGCTGCGCTGCGTGCCAACGATGTGCTGGCGCGCTGGGGCGGCGAAGAATTCATGCTGCTGCTGCCCAAGACGGCGGTTGAGGAGGCCGCTGAAGTGCTGGAGCGCCTGCGCGGCCGCTGCGCTGCCCGGGCCAACTGGTTGGATGCGCCCCATCTGCAAGTGACTTTTTCAGCCGGGCTGGTGGCGCTCCAACCGGGCGAGCCCACCGAGCGGCTCATTGCGCGCGCGGACGCCGCGCTTTATCTGGCCAAGGCGGCCGGGCGCAATCGAGTAATGCTGGGCTGATGTCGAAGGCGGTGGCGGTGGCGGTGGCATTCTCCCCGTTCCCAGCATCCATGCCATCATCGGTCGATGCTGATGAAAACCTTGAAAGACCTGTTTGACAGCCTGATGCCTGCCGCGCTGGGGGCGACTCCGGCGGACGAGGCCCACTCACTGCAGCTTGCCGCCGCCGTGCTGCTGGTCGAAGTGATGCGCGCCGACACCTCATTTCACCCCGATGAACGAGCCACCGTGCTGGCTGCGCTGCGCGAGGGCTTCGCGCTGACCGAAGACGAAGCCACCCGCTTGACCGAACTGGGCGAGGCGACCGCCCGGACCTCGACCGACTTGTTCTCGTTCACCTCCCGCATCAACGAATGCTTCGACATGCCGCAAAAGCTGCGCATGGTCGAACAGATGTGGCATGTGGCCTATGCCGATGGGCAGTTGAGCGCGCATGAGCGTCATGTGCTGTGGCGCATTGCCGATCTGCTGCATGTGCCGCAAGGGGCTTACCAGCAGGCCCGCATCGGAGCCGAGGCTGACGCGGCGACGCGCTTGCCGAGTCTCCTGCAAGCGCCCAATGTTGGGCAGCGCACAGACTGACGCTGCGGCGCGGTCCAGGATGCAGCCATTGGAGGCATTGACATGGAAACCCGCACAAATTCCAAAATCCAGGCCGAGCCGTCGAGTGCGCGTGCGCTGCTGAACGCCGAACAGCACAGCGAAAAACACAGCGAAAAACAAAGCGAACAACACAGCAAGCGCATGCTTGGCCGTGGTCTGTTGTTGGCCGCTTTCGGTGCCAGCGTGGCGCAACCGCTGACGGCGCAAACCCATCAGTTGTCGGCGCTGGTGGTGC
>JBIIVZ010000077.1:0-8564 GCA_044339175.1 Roseateles sp. | reverse complement strand
CGGGCCGTAAGTGATGTAGCTGTGGCCGGTGACCCAGCCGATGTCGGCGGTGCACCAGAACACGTCGTCCGGCTTCAGGTCGAAGGTCCACTGGGTCGTCAGCGCAGCATGCAGCAGATAGCCGCCGCTCGAATGCTGGACGCCCTTGGGCTTGCCGGTCGAACCGGAGGTGTAAAGCAAGAACAGCGGATGCTCGGACTCGACCCATTCGGGCTCGCACAGCGCCGGCTGTTCGGCCACCGCTTCGTGCATCCACTGGTCGCGGCCCGCGACCCAATTGATCTTGCCGCCGGTGCGCTGGTAGACGATCACGTCTGTCAGCGTCGGGCAAGCGCCGTCGGCCAGGGCTTCATCAACGATGGACTTCAGCGGCAGCGCTTTGCCGCCACGCAGTTGTTCGTCGGCGGTGATCACCATCACGGCACCGGCGTCCTGAACGCGGTCACGCAAGCTGCTGGCCGAAAAGCCGCCGAATACCACCGAGTGGATGGCACCGATGCGGGCACAAGCCTGCATCGCCGCCACGCCCTCGACCGACATCGACATGTAGATGACGACACGGTCACCCTTTTTGACGCCGCAGCTCTTCAAGGCGTTGGCCAGTTTGCCGACACGCGCCAGCAAATCGCTGTAGGTGACGTTGGTCACGGTGCCGTCATCGGCTTCAAAGATGATGGCGGTCTTGTCACCCAAGCCTCGCTCGACGTTGCGGTCCAGGCAGTTGTAGGAGACGTTCAGTCGGCCGTCTTCAAACCACTTGAAGAACGGAGCGTCGCTGTCGTTCAAGACTTTTGTGAACGGCGTTTGCCAAGTGATGAACTCACGCGCCAAACGGGCCCAATAGCCTTCGTAATCAGCATCGGCTTCGTCGACCAAGGCCTGATAGGCGGCCATGCCCTTGATGTGGGCCTGGGCCGTGAATTCGGCGCTGGGCAGGTATTTTGGGCTTTCACTCATGATCTTGTCTCCTCTGACGGGCGGAATTACATAAACAATAAAAACAACGAATACAAGGTAGATGCGGATTACTGAATCACTGAATCACTGCGGTGCACTGTGCAACCTGTCTCTGACGAAGTGCTTACTCTGAGCTGCGCTCGCCCCCCTAAAATCGCAGCTTATCTAACGAAGACATCACTGAGAACACTATGAACCAGCTCAAGCGCCCGCTGCGCGCCCTGCCCAATCTGATTTTTGCCAGCCGTTGGCTGCAACTGCCGCTGTACTTGGGCCTGATCCTGGCGCAAGGCGTCTATGTGTTCCAGTTTTGGACCGAACTGGTGCATCTGATCGAAGCCGCTTTCGGCAACACCGCAGCACTCGACATCCTGGTCAACAGCATTGGCTACAAGGGCGTCTTGGCCCCCGGCAAGTTGAACGAAACCATCCTGATGCTGGTCGTGCTGGGCTTGATCGACGTGGTGATGATCTCCAACCTGCTGATCATGGTGATCATCGGCGGCTACGAAACCTTCGTCTCACGCATGGGCCTGGAAGACCACCCGGACCAGCCCGAATGGCTCAGCCACGTCAACGCGTCGGTATTGAAGGTCAAGCTGGCCACCGCCATCATCGGCATCTCGTCCATCCACTTGCTCAAGACCTTCATCAACGCCGACAACTATGCCGAGAAAACGCTGATGTGGCAGACCATCATCCACATCGCCTTCCTGTTCTCGGCGTTGGCGATTGCCTACACCGACCGCCTGCTGGCCGCCCCCGCTGATCACGACAAACATTGAACCGAGTTGCAGAACTTCGGTTTATTCCTGATTGGCCTGCTGGCCCTGGTGGCGGGCGCTGAACTGCTGGTGCGCGGGGCCGGCAAACTGGCCTTGTCGGCCGGTATCTCGCCGCTGGTCGTGGGCCTGACGGTGGTGTCGATCGGCACCAGCGCGCCGGAAATGGCGGTGGCCATCGGTGCGGCGCTGGACGGCCGGCCCGACCTCGCCATCGGCAATGTGGTGGGCAGCAACATCTTCAATGTGCTGTTCATCCTCGGCATCTCGGCCCTGATCGTGCCGCTGGTCGTGCATTCCCAGGTGATACGGCAAGAAGTGCCGGTGATGATCGGGGCCTCGCTGCTGCTGCTGGCCTTGGCGCTGGACGGCAGCCTGAGCCGCACGGACGGCCTGTTGCTGCTGCTGCTGGTGATGGCTTACACCGGCTTTCTGGTGATTCAGTCACGCCGCGAAGCACAGCCGGAGGCGGCCGACCCGCAGCAGCCGACCGAAAAAACCGCCGCCGCCTCGCGCTGGGACCGGCATTGGTCGGTTCAACTGCTGCTGATCTTGGCGGGCCTGGGCCTGCTGATCGTGGGCTCCGGCTGGCTGGTGGAAGCGGCCGTCAGCGTGGCGCAAACGCTGGGCGTCAGTGACCTGGTGATTGGTCTGACCATCGTGGCGGCTGGCACCTCGATGCCCGAGGTGGCCACCTCCATCATGGCGGCGCTGCGCGGCCAGCGCGACATCGCCATCGGCAATGTGGTCGGCAGCAACATCTTCAACATCCTCGGTTGCCTGGGTGCCACCGCCGTGCTGGCACCGGCCGGCGTGCCGGTGGCCGCGTCGGTGTTGAACTTCGACCTGTGGGTGATGCTGGCGGTGGCGCTGGCCTGCTTGCCGGTGATGCTCAGCGGACGCGCCATCGCCCGCTGGGAGGGCGCGGTCTTTCTCGGCTATTACGTGGCCTACACCGCCTACCTGATCCTGCGCACGCAAGACCACGCGGCGCTGCCGGCCTTCAGCGGCGCGATGCTGGGCTTTGTGCTGCCGCTGACGATCGTGACGCTGGTGGTGTCGATCCTGAAGCGCCCCGCCAAAGCCAGCGATGGCGGCGCGGGGCCGACGGCCCACTGAGCCGGCCAGTGCCGGTCAAGCCCCGGCCGATCAAGGCTTGGGCTGATCGGCCGGCGCTTTGGCGGTGGACGGCAGCCGCAGATGCAGTGCTGCCTTGGCCAGCAAGTTGGCCGAGACCGGCGCGGTCACGAACAGAAACAGCGTGATCAACAGCTCATGCAGGCCGTGCTGGCCCTGCACCCAGTGCAGCACCAAGCTGGCCAGCAAGACGCCGCCGACACCCAGCGTCGTGGCCTTGGTGGGCCCATGCAGACGCATGAAAAAGTCGGGGAAGCGCAACATGCCGATCGCACCGACCAGGGCAAACACGCCGCCAATCACCAACAGCGCGGCGATCAGCGCCTGCACGGCCCAGTGAACATCGTTGAAACTCATTTCCATCTGTTTGCCTCCATCAATCCATCACATCCCCGCGACTCAAGTAGCGCGCCAGCGCCACCGTCGAGGCAAAACCGAGCAGCGCGATGAGCAACGCGGCCTCGAACAGCAGCTCGCTGCGATAGCGAATCCCTAGCAACACCACCAGGGCCGCCACGTTGATGTACATCGTGTCCAGCGCCAGCACGCGGTCAGGTGTGGTCGGCCCGCGCAGCAAGCGCCAGCCACACAGCAGCAGGGCCAAGCCGACCGCCGCAGTGGCGAAGTCCAAGGCCCAGGCCAGCAAAGGCAGGTCAGTCATCCGAATATCTCCAGCAAGGGCTGTTCGTAGCGCGCTTTGATCTGCGCCGCCATCGCGGCCGGGTCTTGGCAATCCAGCGCGTGGACCAGAATTTCATGCGCATCGTCGTCCACCACACAGGACACCGTGCCGGGTGTGGTGGTGATGATGGCGGCCAGCAGCGTGATGGCACCCGGCTGGCGCAAGGCCAGCGGCACCCGCACCCAGGCCGGCTGCGGCCGCGAGGTGGGCGACAGCACCAAGCGCGCCACCACCACGTTGGACACCACGATGTCCCACAGCACGATGCAGGTAAAACGCAGCGCCAGGCCAGGCCGGCGCAAGCGCACCGCCGGACCCAAAAACCCATGAATCAGGCGCGGCACCAGCAGGCCGAGCACGGCCGCCGTCAGCAGTTGCGGCAGGGCCAGGCTTTGCTGCAACAGCAGCCAGACCACAGCCAGCAGCAGCGACAGCAGCGGGTGTGACAGCCAGCGGCGGCGGGGCTGGGGGAGATGAGGTGGCTTTTGCACAGCCTCTTTTGCTGACCCGGGCGCTAACCCGGGCGAGCACTGCACCGAAGGCTGCGGTGCCAACTTCTTTGCAGCTTTCTTCATCAGCGCAGCTCCTTCTGTTCCTGCCGATAAGGCCGGGCGGTCTGCGCCGCAGCCCCGCCCTGCTCGGCCAGAGCCGCTTCGGCATAGGCTGCGCGATCGCTTAATTGCAGCGCGGTGGCTGCCGTGTAACGCTGAATCGGCGCGGCCGCCACGCTGACCCACACACTGGCCGCCAACAGCGAGCAGGTGGCCAGCACCAGCTTGGGGCTGCTGCCGGACGAAACCTCGGTAGACAAATCACCGCGCACATGCCAGAAGAGGATGCTGCCGGCCCGCGCCAGCCCCACCAGAGTGAAGAACCCCACCACCAGCACCACCGCCCAGACCGCCACGCCCCACGCGTGGCCGGCCGACGCTTGCAACAACATCAACTTGCCGATAAAGCCTGGCAGCGGCGGCAGCCCGGCCAGCGAAGCGGCCGCCAGCAGGGTCATCAAACCGAGCAACACCGGTTGACTGACAGCAGAGGCGGGCCGCAATTGCCCCTCCGCCTCGCCGCGCTGCGCCGCCACCAGCTCGGCCAGCAAGAACAGCGCCGCAATCACCAAGGTGCTGTTGATCATGTAGAAGAAGGCTGCACCCCAGGCCGCCGGGCTGTACAGCCCCAGGCCCACCAGCACCGTGCCCACCGAGGCCACCGTCAGCCAAGCGATCAAGCGCGTCAAGGTCTTAGCGGCCAGCGCCCCCAACACACCGACCACGCTGCTCAACAAGGCCAGCGGCAACAACACCGGCTCCACCGCCAGGGCCGTGGCACCGCCGCTGTCGCCAAAGATCACGCCGTGGACCCGCACGATGGCGTAAACGCCGACCTTGGTCATGATGGCAAACAGCGCTGCCACCGGCGGGCTGGCAGCCGCGTAAGTGGACGGTAACCACATCGACAGCGGCATCAGCGCGGCCTTGAAGCCGAACACCACCAACAGCAACAGCCCGGCCGCTTGCACCACCGCCGCCTCGGACGCCGGCACTTGCGCCACCCGCAGCGCCAGATCGGCCATGTTCAACGTGCCGGTTTTGGCATAAATCAGGGCCACGCCGATCAAGAACAGCGCCGAAGCGGCCAGGTTCAGCACCACATAGTGCAGGCCGACCCGAAAGCGCTCAGCGCCCTGCCCATGCACCATCAGCACATAGGACGCGACCAGCAAGACCTCGAAGAAAACGAACAGATTGAACAGGTCGCCGGTCACGAAGGCACCGTAAATGCCCATCAATTGAAACTGGAACATCGCGTGGAAATAGCGCCCGTGCGCATCCCAACCGCCGCTGGCATACCAGAGCACCGGCAGCGCCACGCAGGCACCCAGCACCAACATCATGGCGCCCAGCCGGTCGACCAGCAAAATGATGCCGAATGGGGCCGGCCAGTCGCCCAGGCGGTAAGTGATCAACTCGCCTTCGGCTGCGCGCAGCAGCAAGGCCACCGCAATGGCCAGCCCCAACGCGGTCGAGACCAGCACCAAGCGCCGCGCCCAGAGCAGCTTGTGATGACCGTGCCCGCCGTGGGCGTCGCCGCCATGGTCGCCCAGCAACAGCAGCAAAATGCCGGTCAGCGCGGGCAGCAACACTGGCAAAACGGCCAGGTGTTGTTGAAACATTTGAACGAGTGAGCTCATCGCGCACCGCCCTGGCTGGCCTTGCCGGCCTTGCTTGCCTTGCTTGCCTGAGTCTGGCGTCCCGCCTTGCCGTCCGACTTGCCATCCACCTGGTCACTGCCGTTCTCGTGCCGGCTGCGCAGCGCCAGCTCGATGACGAAACCGGTGGTGGCAAAGCCGATCACGATGGCCGTCAGCACCAGCGCCTGCGGTAGCGGATCAGCCACCACCGCCTGCTGCTGCCCAAGAATCGGCGGCGCGGCGCTCCACAGCCGACCCATCGCAAAAATGAACACGTTGACCGCATAGCCGATCAGGCTCAAGCCCAGCACCACCGAGAAGCTGCGGCCGCGCAGCAGCAGATAAATGCCGCAAGCGGTGACCCAGCCAATGCCAGTGGCCAGCAAGAATTCCATTGAAATCGTCATGTGCCGACCCTCAACTTTGCAGCGCGCGGAGCTGCGGGCGGGCCCGCCATTCGGCCACGCCCCTTGCTGGCCGAACCCAGCACCGACAACATCAACAGCGTGGCACCGACCACCGTGATGTAGACCCCCAAGTCAAACAGCGCCGCCGTCGCCAGCGGCAACTCGCCCAGCCAGGGCACGACCGGGTTGCCATGCGCACTGGTCAGGAAGGGGCTGCCAAACAAGAACGCGCCCGCACCGGTCAGCCAGGCAATCGCCAGCCCGCAGCCGATCCAGCGCACATAGCGCCGCCCGCCACCGGCATGCAGAATGCTTTCGGCCCGCTGCTGTCCGTTCGCCATGTATTGCAGCACCAGCGCCACGCCGGTCACCAGACCGGCAATGAAACCGCCACCGGGCAAGTTGTGGCCGCGCCAGAAAATATAGGCAGACAGCAGCAAGGCCAGCGGCAGCACCAAGCGGGCGACGACTCGCAACATCAACGGCTCGCGGCTGTAGCTCCAGGGCCGACCGACCGGATCGGTGGCGGGCTTGGCCACCCGCATCCCGTCCAGCAGGGCCAGCACACCGACGGCGGCAATGCCCAGCACGGTGATCTCGCCAAAGGTGTCGTAGCCGCGGAAGTCGACCAGGATGACGTTGACCACATTGGTGCCGCCACCGACGGGCAGCGCCTTCTCCAGGAAATACCACGAGATCGAATCATGGTTGCGGGTCAGCATCAGCCAGGTCAGCCAGGCCATGCCGCCGCCACCGGCCAGCGCCAGCAGCGCATCGCGGCCACGCCGCAGCCGGCTCGACTCGACCGGGCTGAGCTGCGGTAACAAGGCCAAGCCCATTAACAGCAGCGCGGTGGACACCACATCGACCGACAACTGCGTCAGCGCCAAGTCCGGCGCGGACAAGGCCAGAAACGCCAGCGAGCACACCAGCCCGACGCCGCCGACCAGCACCACCGCCACAAAGCGCTGGCGCTGCATCACCACGGCCGCCGCACCCAGCAGAATCAGCAGCACCCAGACGCCCACCGCCAGCGGCGGCGCGGCCAGCAGTTCGCGCTCGCCCGTGGTCATGCCATCACCGATGCCGCCGTTCAAGCTGCTGTTTTGCCACATCGGCCAAGCCGCCAGGGCGATCGCCAGCGCCACCATCCAGGCCGCATAGCGTTGCAGCGAGCCATTCTCCAAGCTGCGAGTGAAACGCCCGGCACCGGCAAACAAGCGATCGACCAGCGCGTGGAACAGCGCCTTTGCACTGCGCGGCCCCGGCACATAGCGGTGCAAGCGCCCACCGGCTTGCAGCGCCATGTAGAAAGCCACGCCACCGCCCACCGCCAGCACACTCATCAACAGCGGCAAATTGACGCCGTGCCAGAGCGCCAATTGGAACGGCGGTGCCGGCATACCCAGCATCGCGCTGGCGGCCAATTGCACCAGCGGGCCGGCCGTCCACATCGGAGCCAAGCCGATCAGCAGGCAGATCGCCACCAGCAGGGCCACCGGCAGCTTCATGCCGAGCGGCGGCTCATGCGGGTGCAAGTTGGGCACATCACGCGACGGCCCGTTGAAGAACACGTCGTGCACCAAGCGCAGCGAATAAGCCACCGAGAACAGCCCGCCCAGCGTCGCCAGCACTGGAATCGCCCAGGACGCTGTGCCCCAGAAGTTCGCCTGCACCGACTGCTCCAGCATCAGCTCCTTGGAGATGAAGCCATTGAACGGCGGCAAGCCGGCCATCGCCGCTGCGGCCAGCAACCCCAAGCTGCCGACCCAGGGCATCAGCTTCATCAAGCCGCCCAAGCGGCGCATATCGCGGCTGCCGGTCTCGTGGTCGACGATGCCGGCCGTCATGAACAAGGCTGCTTTGAAGCAGGCGTGGTTGAGCAAATGGAACATCGCCACCACCGCCGCCATCGGCGTGGCCAGGCCGATCATGAAGGCGATGAAACCCAAATGGCTGATGGTGGAGTAAGCCAGCAAGCCCTTGATGTCGTGCTTGAACAAGGCGACAAAGGCGGCGAACACCATCGTGGCCAAACCGACGCTGGCAACCACCGTTTCAAACAAACCCTCGCCGCCGATGACCGGATAGAGCCGCGCCATCAGGAACAGCCCGGCCTTGACCATGGTGGCCGAATGCAGATAGGCCGACACGGGAGTCGGTGCGGCCATCGCCTCGGGCAGCCAGAAGTGGAACGGCAGTTGCGCGCTCTTGCTGAAGCAGCCGAGCAGGATCAAGCCCAGCGCCAGCGGGTAGCGCGCGTCGGCCTGCACCAGCGCCCCCATGCCGAGCATCTCGGACAACTCGTAAGTGCCACAGATCTGCCCCAGCACGATGACGCCAGCCAGCAGCGCCAAACCGCCACCGCCGGTCACCGCCAGCGCCATGCGCGCGCCCTGACGCGC
>JBIIVZ010000076.1:0-8572 GCA_044339175.1 Roseateles sp. | reverse complement strand
CCAGCACGAGGCGTTGATCCACCTCGCCCTGGCGGGGCAAATGCTGCGTCAGCCGAATGGCGGCAATCTCGCCCCGGCCGTTGAACTGCAACGGGCCAGCCGCCGTGCTGGCGCTGCCGCCGTCCACATTGGAACGCGCCAGAAAACCGTCCACGGTCAGGCCCTGGGCATAAAACGGCACCCGGTAGCTGGCACTGGCCACCGCCACCGCACGC
This sequence comes from Roseateles sp., assembly GCA_044339175.1. GTDB lineage: Bacteria > Pseudomonadota > Gammaproteobacteria > Burkholderiales > Burkholderiaceae_C > Paucibacter_A. The sequence continues at coordinate 8,357 of JBIIVZ010000076.1, read as the reverse complement.
GGTTTTTCGGGCGCGAACTGAAATTGCAGCGACAGCACATGGTCCAGATCCCATAAATCGGCCTGCACCATGGACAAATTGGTGCGCAGGCGGCCCGTGCCGGCATTGCCGGTGTTGTCCAGCCCCACGCTCCAGCGCCGCGCCGGGCTTTCAGACACAGACACCTGCACATCCACCTCGCCCGGGCGCTGACCCGCCTCCAACGACACCGCCACTTGCTTGGCCGGGTTCTCGTTGGCCAGCTGGATTTGCGCGTCGATCAGCACCACCTGCGGCGTCAAGCCGGGTGCGAGCAGGGGCAGGCTGCGGCGGATATTGGCGCTGCTGAAGGCCTGGTTGCCAACGATGTTGACGCGGGTGATGCGGCCTTCCAGCACCTGGATGCTGGCCACACCGGCCGGGCCGCTTTGCTCGGGTAAATAAGCAATCACGCCTCCATAGCCGGCCTGACGGTACAAGTCCTGCACAGCAAAAGCGGCTTGCTTGAGCTCGTCCAGCGACCGCTCGCCCAGAAAGCGCTGCAGGGCGGCTTCCAACTTGGCCTGCGGCAGCAAGCTGTTGCCGCTGACCTTGAACTCGCTCACCGTCACCCGCAGCGGCGGGCTTTGCGCCCAAGTGAGCGAGCTGCCCAAGCACAGCAAGGCCAGCAGACTGCGCCCCACCCCATCGATCAATTTCAAGTTCATGGCACCTCGCAGGACGGCTAGGTTTGAAAAATCTGCGGCGAGATTAGCTGAAAGTTAAGCCAAATTCATATTTTTTAGTCGCCACGACCCATTCGCAGTGGCTGGGCCATCGGTTGAACCTAGATTAGGCAGTTGGACGCGGCTGCCAGACGCGAGACGCGTCTGGCCTTCGTGCCGTCCAAGTCCGCGCAAGCGGACTCGGAGCCGCGGCACTCAGAGTGGGCTGCGATGCGGTGCGATGGCAAGGCGTGCCGACGCAGTGGGCTCTTGCCCACCAGGAGAAGCAACGCAGCCAGCGTGCCGTAGCGCGGCGCCATCAGCTGCGTAGCGCTCTAACCCAATGTGGGATGGTGCGCGGGTAGCGAAATTTCAATAGACATTGGGCAGCCGAGGTGGTGGGAAGCGGTCAACTGCCGAATCTAGTGTCGCGTCAAGCGGCATCTGTCGCCGTCCACTTGCCCTCGCCGCGCATGGCGTTGTTGCAAGCCTTGCCCATGCCGCTGGGCATGAGCTGCAGCTTGCGCCTAGCCCTGCACGCCGACGGCGGCGTGGTCATGCGACATCTGACACTTGACGCGACACTAGGTTGAATGTTCACCAAAGAACCAGCCAACAAGCCCCAGTAGACTGCCGCCATGCAGGCCATTCCACTTCTCCCCCCCACAGTCACCGTGCCGGATCGCTTCGACAGCGACCTCGGTGCCATGCGTTTTGCCCTGATCCTGGCCGAGCAGGCGATCGGCCTGAGCGAGCCCAACCCCCGTGTCGGCTGCGTCATTCTGGACGCCAGCGGCCAACTGCTGGGCTGCGGCCACACCCAGGCCGCCGGTCAGGCCCATGCCGAAGTGATGGCGCTGCGTGATGCACAGACCAAGGGCAACTCGGTGCTAGGTGCCACCGCCTACGTCACGCTGGAGCCCTGCGCCCACCAGGGCCGCACAGCGCCTTGTTGTGACGCTTTGATCGCTGCTGGCCTGAGTCGGGTGGTGATGGCGGTGCTGGACCCCAACCCGCTGGTGGCGGGCCAGGGACAAGCGCGTTTGCAAGCTGCCGGTCTCGCCACCGAATGCGGCCTGCTGGCAGAAGAAGCGCAGGCGCTGAACATCGGCTTTTTCTCGCGCATGCAGCGCGGCAGGCCGTTCGTGCGGATGAAAATCGCCGCCTCGCTGGACGGCCGCACCGCCCTGCTCAACGGTGCCAGCCAGTGGATTACCGCCGCTGCCGCCCGTGCCGACGGCCATGCCTGGCGCAAGCGCGCCGGCGCTGTGCTGACCGGTATTGGCACGGTGCGGGACGACAACCCGCGCCTCGATGTGCGGCTGGTTGACACCGCCATCCAGCCACTGCGCGTGGTGATCGACTCCCGCCTGGAAACACCTGCAGATGCGCGGCTGCTGGCCCCACCCGGCCCCGTCCTGATTTACTGCGCGGTGCCGCCCGACAGCCGGCCGGCAGCGGCGGCCGCACTGCGCGCCGCCGCTGCCGAGCTGGTTTGTCTGGCCGGGCCGCAAGCCAAGGTCGATCTGTCGGCGGTGCTGGCCGATCTGGGTCGGCGCGGCATCAACGAGCTGCACATCGAGGCTGGCCACAAGCTCAATGGCTCGCTGCTGCGCGAGGGTTTGGTGGATGAATTGCTGGTCTATCTGGCACCCAAACTGCTGGGCCAGGGCCGCGAGATGGCCGCCTTCGGGCCGCTGGAGTCGCTGGCCGACGCGCTGCAGTGGCGCTGGCTGGATTGCGCCGTCGTCGGGGAAGACTTGCGCTTGCGCGCTCGCTTGAAATAGCAGCGCAAGACCGCAAGACCGCGAGGTCCAGAGGGCCGTAGCCAAGTCCTCATACAATCGGGTTTATGCCCATATCACCCGTTTCAGAGCTCGTTGCAGAGCTGGCCGCTGGCCGCATGGTTATCCTGGTCGACGAAGAAGATCGTGAAAACGAGGGTGACCTCGTTTTGGCGGCCGACCATGTGACGCCGGAAGCGATCAATTTCATGGCCCGTTTTGGCCGTGGTTTGATTTGTCTGACCCTCACCAGTGAGCGCTGCGCCAAGCTGCAATTGCCGCCGATGGCGACCCGCAACGGCACCAAACACGGCACCGCCTTCACCGTCTCCATCGAAGCGGCCACCGGCGTCACCACCGGTATTTCCGCTGCCGACCGGGCCCGCACGGTGCAAGCCGCCGTGGCCCGCCACGCGGTCGCGCACGACTTGGTACAACCCGGCCACATCTTCCCGCTGCAAGCGCAGGACGGCGGCGTGCTGATGCGCGCAGGTCACACCGAGGCCGGTTGCGACTTTGCCCGCATGGCTGGGCTGGAACCGGCCGCTGTGATCTGCGAAATCATGAAGGACGACGGCACGATGGCGCGGCTGCCGGACTTGGTGATCTTCGCCAAAGAACACGGCCTGAAAATCGGCACGATTGCCGACCTGATCGAACACCGCAGCCGCAATGAATCGCTGGTCACACGGGTCAGCCAGCGCAAGCTGCAGACCGCGCAGGGCGAATTCGATTGCACCGTGTTCAGCGACCGCACCGGTGGCGTGCACCTGGCGCTGACGCATGGCGAATGGTCGCCGCAAGACGAAGTGCTGGTGCGCGTGCACGAGCCGCTGTCGGTGCTCGATCTGCTGGACAGCGGCAGCCTTGGCCATTCCTGGCCGCTGCCGGCCGCTTTGGCCGAGCTGAAACGCTCGCCTCACGGCATTGCGGTCTTGCTCAATTGCGGTGACGACGCCGCCGGCCTGTTGACCCGCGTGCAAGCCGAGCCCAAGCAGCCCAGCTCACCCCAGCGGGTGATGGACTTGCGAACCTACGGCGTCGGCGCACAAATCCTGCGGGACTTGGGTGTGCAGCGCATGCGTTTGCTGGGCAGCCCACGCCGCATGCCCAGCATGACCGGCTACGGCCTCGAAGTCGTCGGCTTCATGACCGCCACCGACTCGCCCGAGTTGCTGACCCCAAAGAACTGAGGACTCCCATGCAAGGTTCTGACAAAGGGCAAGTTCCCTCGCTTGACGGCCGTGATCTGCGCATTGGCATCGTGCAAGCGCGCTTCAACTATGAAATCACCCAGCGCTTGGCCGAGGCCTGCGTGGCCGAATTGCTGCTGCTGGGCGTCAGCCAAGCGCACATCCGCCACGTCACCGTGCCTGGCGCGCTGGAAGTCCCCATCGCCTTGAATGCGATGGCGGACAGCGAAGATTTCGACGCCTTGGTGGCCCTGGGCTGCATCATTCGCGGTGAAACCTATCACTTCGAGTTGGTTGCCAACGAAAGCGGTGCCGCCATCACCCGCGTGGCGCTGGACAACAAAATTGTCATCGCCAATGCCATCCTGACGGTGGAAGACGAAGCGCAAGCCGATGCCCGGGCCGAAGAAAAAGGTCGCGATGCGGCCCGTGTAGCGGTCGAGATGGCCAATTTGTTGAAAGAGTTGCAGTGAATACGAATAACACCACCAAGCCCTGGACGTCCGCTGCCACTCGCGCTGCCGCAGCAGCTGCCAACCCGGCCGCCGCACCTTCGACAGACGCCGACGCCAAGGCGCTCGCCCCAGCGGTGTCCAAGAAGCCGCAGCCCAAATCGGCTCGCCGGCGTTCGCGTGAAGTGGCGCTGCAAGGTCTGTATCAGTGGCTGGTCACCGGCGACGACGTGGCCACCATCGACGCCCACATGCGCGAGCAAGATGAATTCGACAAGGCCGACCGCGCCCATTTCGACCTGCTGCTGAATGGCTGCATCCTTGAAGCGGCCGACCTGGACGCGGTGCTGGCCCGGCATGTCGACCGCAGGACCGCCGAGCTGTCGCCGATCGAGCATGGCGTGCTGATGATCGGGGCTTACGAGCTCAAGCATTGCCTCGACATCCCGTACCGAGTGGCCATCAACGAGGCGGTCGAGTTGGCCAAATCGTTTGGCGGCACCGACGGCCACAAATATGTGAACGGCGTGCTCGACCGCTCCGCCGGCGATCTGCGTCCGCTCGAAGTGGCGGCCCGCCAGGCCGCTCGCAACGCCGCCCCAGCCGCTCCCGCCGCTGCGGCCGTCAAGAAGCCAACCCCCGACGCGTCTTGATGAAGCTGGCCGGTCGGCTCGAACAGATTGAGCCCTTTTATGTGATGGAGTGCGCCAAGGCCGCGGCCGAAATCGCCCGTGGCCCGAGTTGCGACCCGGCGCAAGGCGGACGGCGGATGATTTATCTGAATATCGGCGAGCCCGATTTCAGCGCCCCGCCGGCCGTCCAACAAGCCGCCCACGACTGCATCCAGGCCGGTCGCACCCAATACACACCGGCCACCGGCTTGCCCGAATTGCGCCAAGCCTTGTCCGCTTGGTACGGCCAGCGCTTCGGTCTGGACATAGCGCCTGAACGCATCGTCATCACCGCCGGTGCCTCCGCCGCGCTGCACCTGATCTGCTTGGCCTTGTTCGAACGCGGCGACCGGGTCTTGATGCCCGACCCCTGCTACCCCTGCAACCGCCATTTCGTCGCCGCAGCCGACGCGCAGCCGGTGCTGCTGCAAGCCGGGCCGGAGCAACGCTTTCAGCCCAGCGCGGCCCAAGTCTGCGAGGCCTGGGATGCACAGACTCGCGGCGTCTTGCTGGCCTCGCCCAGCAACCCGACCGGCACCTCGATTGCGCCGGCCGAGATGCGCGCCATTGTCGAAGCGGTGCGCGAGCGCGGCGGTGTCACCATCGTGGACGAAATCTATCTGGGCCTGAGCTACGACGCCAACTTCGAGCGCAGCGCTTTGGACTTTGGCGACGACGTCATTTCAGTCAACAGTTTCTCCAAGTATTTCGGCATGACCGGTTGGCGGCTTGGCTGGCTGGTGCTGCCGCCAGCGCTGGTGGCCCCGGTCGAGAAACTGACCCAGAACCTGTTCATTTGCCCCTCCACGGTGGCGCAATATGCGGCGCTGGCTTGCTTCGAGCCGGCCTCCCTGGCCGAGTACGAGCGCCGTCGCCAGGCCTTCCGGGAACGGCGCGACTACATCGTGCCGGCGCTGTTGGCGCTGGGGCTGAAGGTGCCTGTGGTGCCGGACGGCGCGTTCTACGTCTGGATCGATTGCTCGGACTTCACCGCCAACAGCTGGGATTTTGCCTTCGAGCTGATGCACAGCGCGCAACTGGCGCTGACGCCGGGCCGGGATTTCGGTCGCCACGGCGCACATCGTTGGCTGCGCTTGTCGTTTGCCAGCAGCCTGGAAGACTTGCAAGAAGCGGTGGCTCGTTTGCGTGTGGCGCTGAATGCGGCGATGGGTACGGTGTTGGCTGTGGTCGAGCCCAGATGACGGCAGCCCGCTTCGAGCATTCGCTGCGGGTTTATTGGGAAGATACCGACGCCGGCGGCGTGGTGTTCTATGCCAATTACCTGAAGTATTTCGAGCGCGCGCGGACCGAATGGCTGCGCGGCTTCGGTTTTTCGCAAGAAGCCTTGCGCTTGCAAAACGGCCTGCAAGACGGTGTGATGTTCGTTGTCGGCAGCACCAGCGTGCGCTACCTGAGCCCGGCGCGGCTCGATGATTTATTGCAGATCAGCGTCGAGCCGCGCGAGCTGGGCCGCGCCAGCATGCTGCTGTTCCAGCAAGCCTGGCGCGGCGAGCGCTTGCTGGCGGAAGGCGAGATTCGCATTGGCTGTGTGGCCAGTGGCGCGCTGGCTGATTTCAAACCGACCCGTATTCCGGCTGCCCTCATCAAAGCCATCAAACCTGTGAATCCATGAATCAAGACATCTCAATCGTTTCGCTGATTCTGCAAGCCAGCATCACCGTACAGCTGGTGATTGCCTCTTTGCTGATCGTCTCGCTGGCCAGTTGGAGTGTGATTTTCGGCAAGCTGATCTCGCTGTCGCGCATCAAGAAAAGCAACGACGCGTTCGAGCAGGAATTCTGGTCCGGCAAGAACTTGAACGAGCTGTTCAACGCGGTGTCGACGCAGGGCGACGGCGCGCCGCTGGAGCGCATTTTTGCCTCCGGCATGCGTGAATTCCTGAAGCTGCGCGAGCGCCGCGTGACCGAATCGAATGCGCTGCTTGACGGTGCGCGACGCGCGATGCGGGCCAGTTTTCAGCGTGAACTCGATGCGATGGAGAGCAATTTGTCCTTCCTGGCCTCGGTCGGTTCGGTCTCGCCGTATGTCGGCTTGTTCGGCACCATCTGGGGCATCATGCACGCCTTCGTCGGGCTGTCCAACCTGACGCAAGTGACGCTGGCCACCGTGGCACCGGGCATTGCCGAGGCGCTGGTCGCCACCGCCATCGGCCTGTTTGCGGCCATTCCCGCCGTGCTGGCCTTCAACCGCTTTGCGCGCCAGATCGACCGCAGCGCGATCACGCTGGAGTCCTTCATCGAGGAGTTCTCCAACATCTTGCAGCGCAACGCGACCCAGCCGATCCAGGCTCCAGCGTCGAATACGCGCTGAATCGACCCGCTCAGCTCAACCCGGCCAGCCATGTCTTCCATCAGCAATCGCGGTTCACGCCGCCGCCGCACGATCAACGAGATCAATATGGTGCCCTTCATCGACGTGATGCTGGTGCTGTTGATCATCTTCATGGTCAGCGCACCGATGATCACCACCGGCTTGGTCGACTTGCCCAGCGTGGGCAAGAGCAGCGTGCAGCCCGAACATGTGATTCACGTCATCGTCGGTGCCGACGAAAAGCTCAAGATGAAGCTGGACAAGGAAGAACCGCAGCCGTTGCCACTGAACCGGCTGGCCGAGCGGGTGCGCACAGCGCAGGCCGGCGTGCTGACCACGCCGGTGGTGATTTCGGCCGACCGCAACGTCAAATACGAGGCGGTGGTGCGGGTCATGGACGTGCTGCAGACGGCCGGTATTGCGCGAGTCGGCCTGGCCGTGCGCAATGGCGCGCCCGCCAACTGATGAGTGGACGCTGATTTGTCCTGGCTCAACACCGACCCACTGCGCCCGCCCGAGGCACCGGGCATGGGCCGCGGCATTGCGTTCGCCCTGGCCGCCCATGCCTTGCTGGTGCTGGCGCTGAGTGCCGGTGTGCATTGGCGCACGAGCCAACCGCCCGCCTACGAGGCCGAGTTGTGGTCGGCCGTGCCGCAAGCCGCCGCGCCGCGCGAGGTGATCCCGCCTGCGCCCGAACCAGAGCCCGAACCAGAGCCGGTGCTCCAGACGCCCGCAAAAACCGCCCCACCGCCGCTGCCAGCCGAAGAGCTGCAGGCCGAGCGCGATGCGGAAATTGCCATCGCCAAGGCGCGTGACAAGAAAAAGGAGCTGGAGCTCAAGCGTGTGGCTGATGAAGCCGAGCGCAAGAAGACGCTCGCCAAGGAGCAAGCGCTGAAGGACAAGCTCGAACGCGAGAAGCTGGAAAAACAGGAAAAACGCGCTGCCGACGACAAGCGCGAAGCCCAGGACAAGCTTGACAAACAGAACAAGGTCAAGGAAGACAAGCTGAAGGCCGACAAGCTGAAAGCCGATGAGTTGAAGAAAGACCGGCTCGAAAAAGCCAAGCAGGAAAAAGCCGCCGACGACAAGCGCGAAGCCCGGTTGGAAGGCCAGCGGCAAGAGAATTTGCGCCGCATCCAGGGCATGGCCGGTGCCAGCGGCGGCCCCAACGCCACCGGCACCGCCCTGCAAAGCTCAGGACCCACGGCGGGTTATGGCGGCCGCATCAAGGCGGTCATCCGGC
>JBIIVZ010000075.1:0-8587 GCA_044339175.1 Roseateles sp. | reverse complement strand
AGCGGCGAATTCCAGCAACGCACCCCCATGGGCGACCAGCATGAGTTGCTCTGGGGTGGGTCTTACCGGGTGTCACGCGACCAAATAGATTTACGCCAATCGGCCATCTTTGACCCAAGCTCCTTCACCCGCCAGCAGCGCGAGTGGCGTATTGCATCGGTGTTTGTGCATGACGAGATGGTCTTGATCCCTGAAAAGCTGCGCTTGAGTGGCGGCGTCCGCATCGACAGCGACAACTGGAGCAGCGCACAAGCCCAGCCAGACCTGCGGCTGGCATGGACGCCGAACGCAGAGACGACTTGGTGGACCTCGTTGGCTCGCGCAGCGCGCCTGCCCTCGAGGGCGGAACTCGACATACCGGTGAACGTGGCTGAAACAGCTGCGATGCCGCCGTATATGCCCGCCATCAAGAGCGTTCTGTTCCCCCCAGCGCAAGGCACGCTCAAGCCCGAGATCGTCAACTCCCTGGAAGCCGGTTGGCGCCAGCGCATCAACGCGCACCTATCGCTTGATGTTGCCGCCTTTGTCAGCGATTACGCCGACCTCGGCAGCCTCGCTGTGCAAGCACCTCAACCGGTCTCGCCGACGCTGATCATTGTGCCGCTCACCGCCAACAACGCCGCCAAGGTGCGCACACATGGGCTGGAAGTGGCAGCGGACTGGCAGCCGACCGCCAGCTGGCGTATCCAGGCGCACTACTCGCAACTCCATCTGAGCAGCCAGCGCCTGATGGACGCAGCAGCGGGTATCGCGCAGGATAAGCTGGAGGGCCGAGTGCCCCGCCACCGCGCGTCACTGCGGTCATCATGGACGCTGGCCGATGGCAGTCACCTCGACCTCTGGTTGAAATCAACCAGCCAGTTGAAAAACCCGCAAGTTCCGGCGTACACCACGATGGACCTGCGCTATGCCTTCAAAGTCGGGGAAAAGGTCGAGTTGACTGTCGTCGGCCAAAACCTGCTCGACCAGCGCCACCCCGAATTCGTGTCGGACTATTTGCCGGTGCGATCGACCGAGATCGGTCGCAGCCTGCTCGTCAAAGCCACATGGCGCTATTGAGTCTTCGGCTTGCGCTGAGACACTGCGGCACCACGCTGGCCGGAGCGGGAGCGCTGTTTTTTTCATTTCCCAGCATGGCGCAAGAAGCCTTGGTACTGAAGGACGAACTGGCGTTGAAGGTCGCCTTCGTTTACAACTTCGCGCTCTTCACCGAGTGGCCGGCCGAGGTGGGCAGCACACTCAACCTGTGCATCCTGGGGCAGGACTCGTTTGGTCGGGTGATCGATGAACTGCAGGGTAAGGCCGTCGGCGGGCGCAGCCTCAGCGTGCAGCGCAAGGCCGTCGGCGAGTCGGTGAAGAATTGCCAGATCACCTTCATCAGCGCGGCCGCAATCACCCAACTGCCACGCGTACTGGAAGATGCGCGCAGCCACCCGATGCTGACGATTGCCGATAGCCCGGGCGCAGCGCGCCAGGGCGCGGCGCTCAATCTGACGCTGAACCGGAACAAGATTTCTTTCGAGGCCAACTTGCTGGCCGCCAGCGCCGGTCAGGTCAAACTCAGCTCCAAGCTGCTGCGCCTGGCGACCGAGGTGATTCAGTGAGGTACGCCGGCAAGGTCCGCGACGCACGGAATGCACGCGGCACCCGCGTCACGCTGGGCGCGCGGCTGCAGCACATCAACAATATGGCGCTACTGGCCGCCTTGGCCATCATCACGGTCATCGTCATCGCCAGCAGCTTCATACTGGGGCTGCTGGCTTTGCTGGACAACAGCCGCGTACAAGCCCGGGTGCTGTCGGAGAACGCAGCAGCGTCGCTGATGTTCAATGACGCCAAGTCAGCCAACGACTTGCTGCAATCGCTGCGCAATTCGCCCGACGTGATCTCGGCTGACCTGTACGCACAGGACGGCAGCGTCACCGCCAGCTACCAGCGCAATGCTGTGGTGAGCGCAGAACGTCTGAATAGCGAAACAAACGGCACGGCAAACGACACTGCAAACGGCAAGACGAACAGTACCGCCATGGTGGTGCACTTGGGCCGCGTTGTGCTCAGCCAGCCGGTCTTGTTTCAGGGGCAAAGCACGGGGCAATTGACGCTGAGCGTCGACCTGGGCGGACTGTATCGGCAACTGATCTGGCAATTGCTCGCCGCACTGGTGGGGGTCATGCTGGCGCGGCTGGCCAGCGCCTTGCTGCTGAAACGCCTGAACCGGTCGGTGCTCGAACCGCTGGATGGGCTGACCGAGTTGCTGCAGCGGGTATCGACCGACGCTGACTACAGCGTGCGCGCCGGTGTCAGTGCCATCCATGAACTGAATGTCCTGGGTCAGGGCTTCAACGGCATGCTGGAACAGATTCAGGACCGCGAAAACCGTCTGGCCGCGCAACGCGACTCGCTCGAAACTGCCGTGGTGCTCCGCACCGCCGAGCTGTTTCACTCGATGGAACTGGCGCAAGCCGGCAGCCATGCCAAAAGCGAATTCCTGGCCGCGATGAGTCATGAGATCCGCACGCCGATGAACGGCGTGCTGGGCATGAATGAGCTGTTGTTGGACAGCGAGTTGCATGCGCAACAGCGCATTTGGGCCGAAGCGGTGCAGAGCTCGGGCCGCCACCTGCTGGGCGTCATCAACGATGTGCTGGATTTCTCCAAGATCGAAGCGGGGCAAATGGCGCTGGAGTGCGTCGACTTCGATCTGGCCGAGGTGGTGCGCGACGCGTTGTCGATGTTCACTCAGGCCGCGCTGGCCAAGCGGATCGACCTGCATTGCCAGTTCATGCCGCTGGACGCGCCCACGGGGCTGCGCGGCGATCCATTGAGGCTGCGCCAGATCATCATCAACCTGCTCGGCAATGCGATCAAGTTCACCGACCGGGGCAGCGTGACCGTCAGGGTCGTGCTGACGCCGCAAGTGGAAGACGGCTTGGCCCGCGTGCGCTTGCTGGTGGTGGACACCGGCATTGGCATCGCACCTGCTGCGCAGGGAAAAATCTTCGAGCACTTCTCACAGGCCGACAACTCGACCACGCGCCGCTTTGGTGGCACCGGCCTGGGCCTGACGATCTGCCGCAGCCTGCTGAGCAAGATGGGCGGCAGCATCGGCGTGGAGAGCGAAGCGGGCCAAGGTTCGAAGTTTATGGTCGACCTGACCCTGCCCTTGTCCGGGGTACGGCATCAGCCCGTGCACGCCGACCCGACGTCAGCAACGCCGATGACTGACGCCCGCCAGACCGCGACCGAGTCGAACACCGCCATCGCGGCCGCCAAACCACATGCCGCAGCTGCGGCGGGTCTGTCCAACCTTTCCGGTCGTGTCCTGTTGGTGGAGGACTATCCGATCAACCAAATGCTGGCCAAGGCCTTGCTCAGCAAGCTCGGCTTGGTCTGGCAACTCGCATGCGACGGCTCGCAGGCGCTGGAGTTGGTTCGCACCCACGACTTTGACCTGGTGCTGATGGACTGCCAGATGCCGGTGATGGACGGCTTCGAGGCCACCGCTGCAATCAGGCAGTTGCCGGACGGCCGTGGCGCGCATTTACCTATCGTCGCGTTGACAGCCAACACGATGCCGGGCGACGAGAAAAAATGCCTGGACGCCGGCATGAACGGCTTTTTGGCCAAACCCTACACGCTCGCCACCCTGCACGCGATGCTGGCGCGCTGGCTGCCGACAACGGCGACGACCAGCGCCTTCGACACTGCAGCAGCCAGCACCAGCGCAGACCACCGCGCGGCTGTCGCTGCACCGCCGACCAAACCGCAACTCTGCCCCGCCACTGGTGCGGCGGTCCCGCCGGCCATCAACAGTGCAATCCTCGACACGCTGCGCGAGTTTGATGCGAACGGCAGTATGAGTCTGGCCAGAACCGTCTTCGGCACTTTTATCGACACCGCAGACGCCAGCTGCGCTGCAGTGCAGGCGGCCATCAACAGCGGCGACGCCACGGCCTTGAGCCAGTCGGCCCATGCAATGAAGTCGGGCAGCGCCAACATCGGTGCCGAAATCCTGGCAAGCGCTTACGCCGAATTGGAGCAGTTGGGACGCGACGGCCATCTCAGTGAGGCTGCTACGGTATGGCCGCGAGCCGAGCAAGAACATCTGCGTGCAGTCGCACAATTGAAGGAAATGATCTTGTCGATCGGCTGAATTGGACTGTCGGCATACGCTCGACTTTTCAACTTTTCAACTTCTCGACTTTCAACCCGTTACCGGAAACTCGCCATGATCCGCCCAAGCGCTGAGCAATTGATCAATTTGTTGGATCTGCAACCGTTGCCGGTGGAGGGCGGATTGTTCAAGCAGACTTGGCGCTCCCCCACATCGGCCTTGACCTACGGCCAGACCCATCCGCTCGGCACCGCCACCATCGCCATGCTGACGGATGCACCGGATTCGTTCTCCGCCATGCACCGCCTGCCGACAGACGAGCTCTGGCACTTCTATCTCGGCGACCCCATCGCGATCCTGCTGATTCGCACCGACGGCGTCATCCGCCGCCTGACGCTGGGTCAGGACATGTTGGCTGGCCATTGCGTGCAAGCGCTCATCCCTGCAGGCACCTGGATGGGCGCCAGGTTGCAGCCCGGCGGAAGCTACGGCCTGTTTGGCAACACGATGGCACCAGGCTTTCTCGAGGCGGACTACGAGGGAGGTGACGCCAGCCTGGCCCAGCAATACCCCGAAGCCGCTGCGGAGATCTTCGACCTGCTGCGACCTGGCACCGGTCAGCTGCGCATGGATTGACGGTCAGGCGCTGAGCTTGGCCCGGCTCTTGCCGATGCCGACCAAGCCACTCGCGCCCACCCCTGCTGCCATATCTGGACAGGCGGTCGGCCATCGCCGGCTCGACGAGTGGCGCAACGATGCTGGTCTTGCCGTCGCTCCCTGCCGCCAACAGGTGCCCGGTGATGAGGCGCTCGCTGACGGCGACTTCATCGAACTTGCCCTCGCGCAAGTACTGCTCGAAGGTGCTGTAGGGCACCGTTGCGACCGAGTTCGCCTGTGTCCACAGATCACGCAAGACCAAGATCGCGAGCAGTGCGAACACCACCCGAGAGCCTAGGCGCATGCCGGCGGGCTGAGCGCGGCAGCGGTCAACATCCCGACAGCAGCAAGCCGGCACCAAGCGTTGGCTTTCATGTTCTCGCCCCTGTTTACTCTGAAGCGCTGAACTCTAGAGTCGGCCATCACGCCGGGGTTGACCGCCATCAACGAGATCACCACCGCGGCCCACACACGCAGCCCGAGCCGATCGAACGCCATCAAGCATGAAGGGATAGCGCTGATCAGCACCCGGCACACTGCGCGCCAGAGTCTGATGCCATCAGCAGCACGGCAGCCCCGTTGACCCGGCCCTCGCGAAGGTCAGCAACGGCCCGGTTGGCTGCGTTCAAGGGATAGGGCTGTGTGTGCACCTGCAAGGGGATCTGCGCGGCCAGGCGAAGGAACTCCTCGCCATCGGCGCGAGTCAGGTTGGCCACCGACAGCAAACGCCGCTCGCCCCACAGACAAGCGTAGGGAAACGACGGAATGTCACTCATATGGATGCCGGCGCAGACAACGGTGCCGCCCGGACGCACCGCCCGCAAGGCGATGGGCACGAGACTGCCTTGCGGCGCAAACAATAGAGCAGCGTCCAGCGGTGACGGCGGAGTCATGCCGGAATCGCCAACCCATTGCACGCCCAGATCCCGAGCCAAGCCCTGCGCCCTGTCATCACCAGGCCGGGTGAACGCATAGACGACCATGCCCCTGGCCAGCGCCCACTGTGCAATCAGGTGCGCCGCAGCACCAAAACCGTACAACCCCAAGCGGCTGGGCTGTGCTGCGTCCAAACCCGCCATCCGGTAGGCCCGGTAACCGATCAACCCCGCACAGAGCAGCGGCGCGGCATGCTCGTCGTCATAGCCTGCCGGAAGTTCGAACACATAGCGCGCGTCGGCGAGCATGTACTGGGCATATCCGCCGGCGATCTGCCAGCCTGTGAAGCGAGCTTGCGGGCAAAGGTTCTCATGCCCGTTCAAGCATTGAGGGCAAACGCCACAGGTCCAACCCAGCCAGGGCACACCGACTCTGGTGCCCACTTCAAGGCCCATGACTCGTGACCCGACGGCGTCGATACGCCCAACGACCTCATGCCCCGGCACGACCCCGTGACCCGCAAGCTCAGCCGGGAAGGACAACTCACCATCAAGAATGTGAAGGTCGGTGCGGCACACGCCACAAGCCGCCACCTTGATGCGCACTTGCGTAGCAGCCGGCTCGGGTAGCCGGTCACGCCACACCTCCACCAAGCTGCGGCCAGGCGCTTGCATCTCCATCGCAGACCAGCGCTGTTCAGTCTCGGGCTGCCGGGCCATTTCGTTCACCTGCGGCAGCGGCGGATCAGCAGGTTCAAGCGGCATTTCAAGACTCCGGTGGCGCATAGGCAAGCCAATCTATTGCCAAGGTCAGCAGCACCGGTGAGAAGAGTCAATCCGGCAGCAATGAGCTTGGTCAACCGATACCGAGTCGATACGTCCATTCTGGTGGCGTCAATTCAGCATTCAACACTCGAACTGCGAGGCGATATGGATTCAAGCTCTGCGTCAAATGGCACTCGCCAAGTGCTGGCATTGGCCGGCGGCGGGTTTCTTGGCCTGTACACCGCGGCGTTGCTGGAGGCCTTGGAGGTTCGCGCGCAGCGCCCACTGGCACGCCACTTCGACCTGTTGGCCGGCACGTCGATTGGCGCGGTGCTGGCCTTGGCTCTGGCTTTCGAGTTGCCCATGCGCAGGCTTGTCCAGTTGATCACCGAGCACGGCCCCGAGGTGTTCTCGCACCGCCCGATGCCAGCCAGTACGGTGGGACGGCTACTCGACTTGAGCCGCTCGGTGCTGGGCCCCAAGTACTCCGGTGCCCGCTTGCGCGAGGCGCTGCAAAGCGAGTTCGGCGACTTGCGGCTTGGCGATGCCCTGCACCCGGTGGTGGTGCCGGCCGTGGATATCGGAACCTGCCGCGCAAAGATTTTCAAGACTCCTCATGCGCCAGATTCGGTAGGTGACGCCGATCTGAAAGCGCTTGACGTGGCCTTGGCCGCCTGCGCTGCACCGGCGTATTTCCCCTCTGTGCGAATAGGTTCGCGGCTCTATGCCGATGGTGGGCTGTTCGCTGTGGCGCCCGATCAAGTGGCGCTGCATGAGCTTGAGTATTTTGTCGGCATCGTCCCCGCCAGGGTTGCGATGTTGTCCATCGGCACGGCTGCGGCGCATTACCAACCCAGCGAGGGTTTGAACGAAGGTGCCGGTGCAGTGGGCTGGTTGACCGATGGGCGCTTGCTGATGACCTTGATCAGCGTTCAGCAACAACATGTGCAGGCCATGATGGAGGACAGGCTTGGCGAGCGCTATGTCCACCTTGACGCTGAATGGCCAGTAGACGGAGGGCTCGGCATCGATGTGGCCACGCCGGAGGCTGCCAAACGGCTGAAAGCGATGGCTCGTGCCACGCTATCGGCCGAGGTCGAGCAGCAAGTCAGTGGCTTCTTCGACCATCTCGGTTCGACCAGTCATTTCGCCCCCTCCCCTGCGCAGGACAGATAGACAGTCAGCCGACGAGGTGACACGACTGCGCAGCACAGCAGCCAATCCTGTGAATGCGTACCTCATTGACCGATGACGATCGAAAGCAAATCGGGAGTGCCTATGAAAGTTCTCACCATCTACGCTCATCACAACCCGCAGTCGTTCTGCCACGCGGTTCTGGGGCGCTTCACCGAAGGACTGCGTGATGCCGGGCACACGAGCGAGGTGGTCGATCTGCACGCGATCCGCTTCAACCCGGTGCTCCACGACCGCGACGGGCCGGACTGGGTCGACGACAGCATGCCCGACGATGTGCTGTCACATTGGCATGTCGGGAAGCTGTTGGCCGCGAGTGCGAGCAATCCGCTGCGCAGATTGCTGGTCAAACGCTGGATAGGCGAGCGAGATGACCGTGAGTTGGTTCGCAGGCTGCATGCGCTGGGCCCACCTCGCGACGTGGCAGCGCAGCAAGCCAAGGTCCAGCAGGCAGATGCCTTGGCCTTTGTGGCACCGGTCCATTTCATGGGTTTCCCTGCCATCCTCAAAGGCTGGATCGAACGAGTCTTCAGTCTGGGGTTCGCGTTCGGCATGACTGCAGACGCTTGGCGAGGCGATCTCGCAGGCCGCATTCCGCTGCTGACGCACGAGAAAGCATTGATCATCCAAACAACGATCTGGAACGAGGCGTCCTACGACGCCGGCCTCAAGGCAGCCATGAAGCTGCTCGTCGACGAATACGCATTGCGTTACCCCGGCATCAAGCGGGTGGAACATGAATACTTCTATGCGGTTCACGGCGCAGACGATGCCAAACGGCTCGCGTATCTGAACCGTGCCTACCAGTTGGGCCGCGAGTTCTGATCATGTCGGCCCATTGGTCCCAGCATTGGATAAGAGCCTCGGCAATGCACAGGCTTGGAACGAACAAGCTCTTGCCCTTGGGTCACTGCGCACTGCAGCAGTGGGAAGAAACGCAGAGCCGTGTCGTCCGAGCCAGACGCATGACGCATGACGCATG
>JBIIVZ010000074.1:0-8596 GCA_044339175.1 Roseateles sp. | reverse complement strand
GACGCTCAGCAAGTGCGCAAAGTGCACAGCTATCGGCTGAATGCTTTTGCGCCGGCTGAAGGCGGGCATGTGGGCGTCGTGGAAGAAGGGCGGGTGCGGTGGATCAGTCGGCCGCTGCTGCCGCCAATGCCGGCGCTCGGGTTGGCGCGTATTGCTCGTTCGGTAGAGGCCTGGCCACGCGTTGAAATTTTGGTCAACTACGTCGGTTGCGACGGGGCGGTGGTGCGCGCCCTGCTGGCTCAAGGCGTCGACGGACTGGTGGTGGCGGGCACCGGCAATGGCAGCTTGTCCAGCGGACTCGAGGCGGCATTGCGTCAGGCGCAAGGACGCGGCGTGGCGATTTTGCGCAGCACGCGCTGCGACGCCGGCCCGGTCAGCGCATCAGAAACAGCCTTGCCTTCAGCCGGCGCTTTGAGTCCGGTGAAGGCAAGGGTGGAAATGCTGTTGGCGCTGCTGGGCAGCAGCCACTGATTGATTGATTGATTGACTGGCTGATTGATTGATCCGAGCCCGTCATCTGCGGCTCGGCACATCAATCTAAAAATCAGACCAGATTCAAGGCCACGTCGACGTTGCCGCGGGTGGCGTTCGAGTAAGGGCAAACCTTGTGTGCGGCCTCGACCAATTGCTCGGCGGCGGCGCGTTCCATGCCGGGGATGCTGATGTTCAGCGCCACCTGGATGCCGAAGCCGGCCGGGATGGGGCCGATGCTGACATCGGCTGCAATCGACAAGTCGGCGGGCAGAGCCAGCTTCATTTGACCGGCCACCATTTTCATCGCGCCGATGAAGCAGGCCGAATAGCCGGCAGCAAACAACTGCTCCGGGTTGGTGCCCGGGCCGCCAGCGCCGCCCAATTCCTTCGGCGTCGACAAGGACACGTTGAGTGCGCCGTCCGAGCTGGAAGACTTGCCTTCACGGCCGCCGGTCGAAGTGGCGTGGGCGGTGTAGACGATTTTTTCGAGTGCCATGGTGTGCTTTCTGTCAGGGGTGGGTGGGTGAAACGAACGGGGCAGCGCTGTTGAGTTGCTTGCGTAATTCATGCAGTCGCTGCGTCAACGAGGTGAGATCTTCCAGCGAGCATGCGCTGGCGCAGGCCAGATGGGGTGGAATGTGGAGGGCTTTTGCTTTCAAGGCCCGGCCCTCCGCCGTCAATAAAATATCGACTCGGCGCTCATCGTCACTGGCCCGGCGGCGGCTGAGCAGCCCGGCTGCTTCCAGCCGTTTGAGCAGCGGCGTCAGCGTGCCGGAGTCCAGCGACAAGCGCTGCCCCAGGGTGGAAACGCTGATGTCGTCCGCCTCCCACAGCACCAGCATGACCAGATATTGCGGATAGGTCAGGCCCAGCGGCTCCAGCAGCGGCTTGTATTGCTTGGTCATGGCCAGTGAACTGGCGTAAAGCGCAAAACACAGCTGCTGATCCAAGCGCAACCAGTCGTCTGTTTGCGTGGGCCGCAGAGCTGTGAGGGTGTGATCGCTTGGCATGTGTAGTAATGTAGCTGGCAATTAAATTGCGCGCAATTTAAAAGGTCATTCTGGAGCGACTGACATTGATGCTGATGTTGAACCGCACAGCGATCCAGCCAGTGCGCTGAACTCCCAGTTCAGCGCACTGGTGTCTTCGTTCAGTCTGTGCTTTGAATCGCGTCCACTTCGGCGCTCAGGGCCAACCAACGCAACTCGGCCGCTTCCAGTTCGTCGTGATGGCCCTTCAAACGCCGTCCCAAATCAGCAATTTGTGTCGGCGTGGCGGTGCCGGCAGCCAGCTGCGCTTCGACAGCGCTGCGTTCATCGGCCAGCTTGTTCAAGCGGACGTCGATGGCGTCCATCTCGGCGCGCAAGGGCTTGGTCTGCTCGGCCAGTCGTTGACGTGCCTGCCCGTTAGCCTTGCGGTCCTCGCGGTGGGCGGCAGGCGCAGCGCTCGCGGTGCTCAGAATGCTGGTGGCGTTTGCGGCACTTTTAGCAGGGGCAGCAGCGGCCGGTGACACCGGCAAGGCCGTCACAGGCTTGCCCGCTTTGGCCGCTTTCTTCGCCGCATCCTTGGCCGCCTTGGCAGCTTCCTTCGACTGTTCAAGCAACCATTTCTGGTAGTCGTCCAGGTCGCCGTCGAACGGCGCCACCACGCCCTTGGCCACCAACCAGAACTCGTCGCAGACCTCGCGCAGCAGAGCGCGGTCGTGGCTGACCAACATCACCGTGCCTTCGAACTCGTTCAGCGCCATCGACAGCGCCTCGCGGGTGGTCAAGTCCAGGTGGTTGGTCGGCTCGTCGAGCAGTAGCAGGTTGGGGCGCTGCCAGACCAGCATGGCCAGCACAAGCCGAGCTTTTTCGCCGCCCGACAAGCTGCCGACTTCTTGATTCACCATCGGGCCGACAAAGCGGAATTGGCCCAGGAAGTCGCGCAATTCCTGCTCGCGTGCACCCGGGCTGCATTCCTTGGCCAGCCGGATCATGTGAGACAGCGGGCCTTCGTCCGGCCGCAACACGTCCATTTCCTGCTGCGCAAAGTAGCCGATTTGCAGGCCCTTGCCCTCGGTGATCTTGCCGCCCAGCGCCTTGTGCATGCGCGCCACCGTCTTCACCACGGTCGACTTGCCCTGGCCGTTGGCACCCAAGATGCCGATGCGCTGACCGGCCAGCACCGAGCGGTTGATGCCGCGCACGATGATGTTCTGGGCACCGTCTTCGGACTCATAGCCGCAGGCCACTTCGTCGAACATCAGCATCGGATTGGGCAAATTCAGCGGCTCGCGAAACTCGAAGGAGAAGTCCGACGCGGCCAGCACCGGTGCCAAGCGCTCCATCCGTTCCAGCGCCTTGACCCGACTTTGCGCCTGTTTGGCCTTGCTGGCTTTGGCCTTGAAGCGGTCAATGAACTTCTGCAAATGTTCGATGCGGTCTTGCTGCTTGCCGAAGGCGGCCGCAGCCAAGACCATGCGCTCGGCCCGCATCTGCTCAAACGCGGTGTAGTTGCCGCCGTAGCGAGTCAGCTTGCATTCGTCCAGATGCAGCGTCACGCGGGTGATCGCGTCGAGGAACTCGCGGTCGTGGCTGATCACCACCAGCGTGCCTTCGTAGCGCTCCAGCCAAGCTTCCAGCCACACCAGCGCGTCCAAGTCCAAGTGGTTGGTCGGCTCGTCCAGCAACATCAGGTCGGCCGGGCACATCAGCGCGCGGGCGAGTTGCAGCCGCATTCTCCAACCGCCCGAAAAGCTGTTGACTGGGGCGTCGACCTGCTCGCCCTTGAAGCCCAAGCCCATCAGCAGCGCTTGTGCGCGTGGCCGGGCGTCGAAGGCACCGGCATCGCTGAGCATCGCGTGGGCGTCGGCCATCGCGTGGCCGTCTTCCGCCGCTTCCGCTGCATCCAGCGCCAAGCGAGCCTTCATCAGGCGGAGGTCACCTTCAAGCACATAGTCGGTGGCTGGCATTTCGGTCTCGGGCATGTCCTGAGCCACTTCACCGACCGTCCACTGACGCGGGATCTCGATCTCGCCCTTGTCGCTTTGCAGCCGGTCGGTCAACAGCGCAAAGAGGCTGGACTTGCCTGCGCCGTTGCGGCCGACCAGACCGATTTTTTCGCCCGGTTGCAGGGTGACGCTGGCGTCATCGAGGACGACCTTGGTGCCGCGTCGCAGCGTGATATTGCGCAGCGTGATCATGCGGATTGCACCGGGTTCAACGAGTTCAGGGCTTCTTGAGTAACTAACAACACTTGGGTCTCTCCGGCCGATGTTTCCATCCAAGCC
Organism: Roseateles sp.; assembly: GCA_044339175.1. Lineage (GTDB taxonomy): Bacteria > Pseudomonadota > Gammaproteobacteria > Burkholderiales > Burkholderiaceae_C > Paucibacter_A. Next base: position 4,851 of record JBIIVZ010000074.1, on the reverse strand, counting down.
ACTTCAAGCTGCGGGAATGCAGCTTCAAAAAAATCATGCTCGTTGCCGATTTCCAGCACCAGCACGCCATGTTCATTCAGGTAATTCGGGGCCTCGGCCAACAAGCGGCGGATGAAGTCCATGCCGTCCGGTCCGCCGTCCAAGGCCAAGCCGGGCTCGGCCAGGTATTCGGCCGGCAGCTTGGCCATCGAGGCGCTGTTGACGTAGGGCGGGTTGCACAGGATCAGGTCGTAGGTCTGACCTGCGACCGGTACCAAGCCATCGCCTTGCAGCAAGCGGATGCGTGCGTCCAAGCCGTGCCGTGCGACGTTGATCTTTGCGACTTCCAGCGCGTCTGCGCTGAGATCAACGCCGTCCACGCTGACTTCGGGCCAAGCCATCGCGGCCAACACGGCCAGGCTGCCGTTGCCGGTGCACAGGTCCAGTACGCGCTGCGTGTCGCTCGACAACCAGGCGTCGATGCGCGTGTCGGCCAACAGCTCGGCGATCAAGCTGCGCGGCACGATGGCGCGCTCGTCCACGTAAAAAGCCACGCCTTGCAGCCAGGCCTCGCCGGTCAGGTAGGCGGCGGGCTTGCGGCTGCTGATGCGCTGCGTCACCAGCGCTTCGATCTTGCTGATCTCGGCGTCGCTCAGCGCTTGCAGCTCATGCTCGTCCAACTGGTCGAGCGGCAGGCCCAAACTCCACAGCAGCAGCCAGGCGGCTTCGTCAAAGGCATTCGTTGTGCCATGGCCAAAGCCGACGCCCGCCTCGGTCAGGCGGGCGGCTTGGGCTTCCAGGCAGGTCAGCAGGTTCACAGCAGCAGGCTCTCCAGGGTCAGGCGGTAAATGTTTTTCAGCGGTTCCAGGCTGTCGGCCGGCAGGTATTCGTCGATCTTGTGGATGCTTGCGTTGATCGGGCCGAACTCCATCACCTGCGGGCAGATCTTGGCGATGAAGCGACCGTCCGAGGTGCCGCCGGTGGTGGACAACTGCGGCATGAGGCCGGTCTCGGTCTGAATCGCCGCCGTCAAGGCCGCGCTCAGCGTGCCCACCGGCGTGAGGAACGGCTCGCCGCCCAAGGTCCAGTCGAGCGCGTATTCCAGACCGTGGCGGGCCAGCAAGGCTTGCACCTTGGCTTTCAGCCCGGCCGGTGTCGATTCGGTGGAGAAGCGGAAATTGAAATCCACCACCATCTCGCCCGGGATCACATTGCCCACGCCGCTGCCGGCATGGATGTTGGAGATCTGGAAGGTGGTGGCAGGGAAATAGTCATTGCCCTGATCCCACTGCAGCGCCGCCAACTCGGCCAGCGCGGGTGCCGCTTGATGCACCGGGTTGCGGGCCAATTGCGGGTAGGCCACATGGCCTTGCAGGCCCTTGATCTTGAGCTTGCCGCTCAAGCTGCCGCGGCGGCCGTTCTTGATCATGTCGCCAACGCGGTCCACCGAGGTGGGCTCGCCCACGATGCAGTAGTCCAGCCGTTGCCCCAGCACTTGCAATTGCTCGCAGCAGACCCGCGTGCCGTCCAGCGCAGGACCTTCTTCGTCGCTGGTCAGCAAAAACGCAAGGCTGCCGCGGTGGTCGGGGTGGGCGGCCACGAATTCTTCCGCCGCCACCAGCATCGCGGCCAGTGAGCCCTTCATGTCCGCCGCCCCGCGGCCGTAAATGCGGCCCTCGCGGTAGCTGGGCACGAACGGGTCGCTGCTCCAGGCATCCAGGCGGCCGGGTGGCACCACATCGGTGTGGCCGGCGAACAACAGCACCGGGGCCGCCGCACCGGCCGAGCCCTGCCGAATCGCCCACAAATTGCGGACAAGGGCATCTTCTGGCCCGCTGTCCATCCGCTGAATGTCAAAGCCAATGGCAGCCAGCCGAGCGGCCAGCAAGTCTTGGCAGCCGGCGTCGTCGGGGGTGACCGAGGGCCGTGCAATCAGCGCTTCGAGGAGTTTCAACGTGGCGCTCATGCCCGGTCAGTCTCCACGTACGTCCAGCGTGATTTCGGTAAAACTTGCTTCGTCACTGGCGACTTCTTCCTTTTTTGGCGCAGCGCGGTGGGCACCTGGCCCGTCGTTTTGCAAGCGCCAGAGCAAATTGGTCGGCGAGTCGGCAAAAGCCAAACCCTCTTCACGCGTGATGATGCCGGCCCGTATCAGTTGCGCGAAGTGCTCTTCATAGGTTTGCGAGCCTTCGGCAATGGTTTTCTCCATCGCCTCCTTGACGCCGCTGAAGTCGCCTTTTTCGATCAACTCGGAGATCAACTTTGTGTTCAGCAAAATCTCGATCACTGGGATGCGACCGCCGCTCGTGGCCCTGACCAGCCGTTGCGAGACGATGGACTTCAGGCCGGCGGCCAGGTCGTTCAGCAGCGCTGGGCGCGATTCCGGGGTGTAAAACGACAAAATCCGGTTCAGCGCGTGATAGCTGTTGTTGCCATGCAGCGTGGCCATCACCAAGTGGCCGGAGAGGGCGTAGGAAATCGCCGCCGTCATCGTCTCGCGGTCGCGAATCTCGCCGATCAAGATGCAGTCCGGCGATTGCCGCAGGGCATTTTTCAGGGCGACGGTCAAGGACGCCGTGTCTCTGCCGACCTCGCGCTGGTTGACCACCGAGCGCTTGTTGGTGAACAGGTATTCCAGCGGGTCCTCGATGGTGAGGATGTGGCCAGCCATGTTCAGGTTGCGCTCTTCCAGCATCGACGCCAGCGTGGTGCTTTTGCCGGTGCCGGTGGCCCCCACCATCAAGATCAGGCCGCGCTTTTCCTGCACCAGCCGGCCCAACATCGGCGGCAAATTCAGTTGCTGCAGCGACGGGATGAGGTGAGGAATATGGCGGAACACGCCGGCGATGCTGCCGCGCTGCCGAAAGCCGGACAGCCGGAAGCTGCCGACCTTGGCAATCCCCACCGCCAGGTTCAGCTCGCCGATTTGGTCGAGTTCGGCCAGTTGCGCCACCGTCAGCACCTCGGCGATCAGTTGGCGCGGTTGCGACGGCGTCAGCACTTGGTCGCTCATTGGCGTGACCTCGCCGTTCAGGCGGATCAGCACTGGCATATTGGCCGACAAGTAGACGTCGGACGCCCCCCGCTCGGCCATCATGCGCAAGATGCGCTCCATATTTCCTGACATGTTCAGCCCTTGTTCGACGGGTATATCGCGCTGCCTTGCAGGCCCCGCTGTGCCGACTGGCGCAGCCCTTCGCCAAGCCCAAACCGTCCACCGGAATGTGGGTGCCCGGGCTCGGATCCCGAGGGGATGGCGCGGGCGCACTTGGAGCGGCCCGGCGCTGTGCCCCTCGTTGGATGCGACATGGCTATCGAGCTCAAAATTGAGATCAGGCGCGCAACAAGTCGTTGATGCTGGTTTTGGCGCGGGTCTGGGCGTCGACGCGCTTGACGATGATGGCAGCGTACAGGCTGTGGCTGCCGTCGGCGGAAGGCAGCGAGCCGCTGACCACGACCGAGCCCGACGGGATGCGGCCATAGCTGACTTCGCCGGTGGCGCGGTCATAAATCTTGGTGCTCTGGCTCAAGTAGACGCCCATCGAGATGACCGAGTTTTCCTCGACGATCACACCCTCGACCACTTCCGAACGGGCCCCGATGAAGCAGTTGTCTTCAATGATGGTCGGGTTGGCTTGCAGCGGCTCCAGCACGCCGCCGATGCCGACACCGCCAGACAAATGCACGTTCTTGCCGATCTGCGCGCAAGAGCCGACGGTGACCCAGGTGTCCACCATGGTGTTTTCATCAACGTAGGCGCCGATGTTGACGTAAGACGGCATCAGCACCACGTTCTTGCCGACAAAAGCACCGCGCCGCGCCACGGCAGGCGGCACCACGCGCACGCCGGTGGCGCGAACTTCCTCTTCTGACATGCCGCTGAACTTGGTTTGCACCTTGTCGAAAAAGGTCAGGTCGCCGGCCGTCATCAAGCGGTTGTCGTTCAAGCGGAAGGACAGCAGCACCGCCTTCTTGACCCACTGGTGGACAGTCCACTGGCCGACCGACTGACGCTCGGCCACGCGCAGGCGGCCGCTGTCCAGCTCATTCATCACATGCTCGACGGCTTCGCGCACCTCGGGAGCGTTGACGGCGTTCAGCGTGGCGCGGGCATCCCAGGCCAGGTCTATCGTCGATTGCAGGTTTTGTGTCATGTGAGCAGTAGTCAAAGGGATTGGAGGTAAGCGGCGATGCGATGCGCCGCCTCGAGACATTCGGACGTTGGCGCGACCAGCGCCAAGCGGATACGCCCGGCACCGGGGTTCACGCCATGAGCCTCGCGCGCCAGCAGACTGCCGGGCAGCACGGCGACATTGTATTGACCCAGCAGACCGAGGGAGAAAGCGACGTCGTCCACCGCACCATCCGGCGCCGGAAAGTTGGCCGCCAAACGTGCTGGCAGCGCCGCCCACAAATAGAAGCCGGCGTCCGGCAGCGCCACCTCCAGATGCGGGCTCAACACCGGTGTGACAGCCGCAAATTTGTCCCGGTACTCGGCCCGGTTGGCCACCACATGGGCCTCGTCGTCCCAAGCGGCGATGCTGGCCGCCTGGACGATGGGGCTCATCGCGCTGCCGTGATAGGTGCGGTAGAGCAGGAACTGCTTGATGACGGCCGCGTCGCCCGCCACAAAACCGGAGCGCAGGCCCGGCACATTGGAGCGCTTGGACAAACTGGTGAAGGCGATCAGATTTCGAAAATCGCTCCGGCCGAGCGCCGCTGCCGCTTCCAGGCCACCGAGCGGCGGCTCGTCGCGGAAGTAAATCTCCGAATAACACTCATCCGAAGCAATCACGAAGCCGTAGCGGTCGGACAACTCGAACAGCATCTTCCACTCGCTCAGCGGCATCACCGCGCCGGTCGGGTTGCCGG
>JBIIVZ010000073.1:0-8688 GCA_044339175.1 Roseateles sp. | reverse complement strand
ATGCCCGTTTCCAGTCGGGTGCCTATGCCGACAAGCAGGTGCCGCTGACCGCCAGACGCACCGCGTCGGTCGGGGCCGACTGGCAGGTCGCTGAGCGCCACCGCCTGGGTGCCAATCTGTTCTACGCGTCGACGCGCCACCCGGACTTCGAGAACAGCTGCCGGATGTCGCCCTACGCCACGCTGGACCTGCGCTATGCCTACCAAGTCGGCACCGCCGAGCTGAGCCTGGGCGTCGTCAACGTGGCCGATCACCGCTACTTCACCCAAGCCTTCAGCTGCCAGGCTGGCGTGACCGAGGGCATTTATCCGGAAGCCGGCCGCGTCGTCAACGCGGCGCTGCGCTGGCGGTTCTAGCCCGAACCCGCCCAATCCCGCCAACAGCGCCAGTTAGAATCAGCGGTTGTTGGTGCTCGCACAGGCATTGCGCTCGTGCAGTTAAACGGGAATCAGAAAGGTACGCTCCCACGGAGCAAGCCCAACCTGAGCTGTCCCCGCAACGGTAAGTGGACCGGGCTTTTCAAGTCAAAGCTCTAACTCTTGTACTTAATCGCTCCACTGGCGCTTCAACAGCGCTGGGAAGGACACAAGGGTCACGTCCACCAGCCCGGATACCGGCCAACAACGTGATCTGCACGGGCGTCTTTTCGTCAGCGCGGGTCGTTCTCAGGAGCTCCGCGGGTGAGCTGAGCTCCTGGCTGCTTCCGTTCGGCCTCTCTTCTCATGACTTTCATTGCTCAGCCTGCCAACAGGCGTATTGCACGTCCCGCCCTGCCCGCGACTTGCTCGACCACGGTCGCTGCGGCGGCCCTGGCCCTCATCACCACCCTGTGCCCCAAGCTGGCCAGCGCCCAATCCGGCCCAGGCCAGAACAAGCTCGATGCGGTGGTGGTCACCGCGACCCGCTCACCGATACGTTTGAGCGCCGTGCTGGCCGACCTGACCGTCATCAGCCGCGCCGACATCGAACGCCAGGCCTTCGGCGGCTTGGCCGATCTGCTGCGCAACGCCGGCTGCGTGGAGATGGTGCGCAACGGCAGCCCCGCTGCCACCACCTCGCTGTACCTGCGCGGTGCCGAAACGCGCCACACGGTCGTGCTGATCGACGGCGTGCGGATCGATTCACAAGCCAGCAGCGGTGCCAGCTGGCAGGGCATTCCGCTGTCGCAGATCGAGCGAGTGGAGGTGCTGAAAGGCCCGGCCAGCGCCATCTACGGCTCCGACGCCATCGGCGGCGTGGTGCAGATCTTCACCCGCAAGGGCAAGGCCGGCATGCAGTTCGACCTGGGGGCGGGTGTCGGCAACCTCGGCACGGCCAAGCTCGACGCCGGCGTCTACGGTGCCAACGGCATCTTCGACTACGCGGCCAGCGTGGCCGGTGAGCGCAGCGACGGCTTCAACGCCACGCTCGACCTGCCGGGCAGCTTCAGCTACGTGGCGGACCGCGACGGTTGGCGCAATCACAGCGCCAAGGCGCGCTTGGGCGCACAGCTGAACAAGGACCACCGGATTGAGGCGATGACCTTGATCAGCCATGTGGACGGCCAGTACGACGCCTCCAAAGCCAAGCCCAATGCCGATGACCACAGCATTCAGGACACCAAAGCCAGCCAGCTGAGCTGGTCGGCGCAGTGGCTGCCGGCACTGCAAACGCAGCTCAGCCTGGGTCAGTCGGACGAACATTACGAAACCAAGCCCTCGCCGTATGTGACCGACACCCGCGTGCGCAATCTGGCGCTGAACGGCTCCTACGAGTTCAGCAAAACCCAGCAGCTGAACTTCATCGTGGAGCGCCGCGAAGATCGCCTGGAAAACGCCGGCCTGACCTTGACCCCCACGCCCGGCCTCGACAAACGCACCCAGAACGCCTTGGCCCTGGGCTATTTGTGGAGCGCCGGCCCGCTCAGCCTGCAAGCGCATGGCCGCCACGACGACGACAGCCAGTTCGGCGGCGTCGAGACCGGCACGCTGGCGGCCGGCTATGCGCTGACACCGGCCTGGCGCATGGTGGCCTCCACCGGCACCGCCTTCCGCGCGCCCACGCTGTACCAGCGCGGCAGTGTCTACGGCCCCGACCTCAGCAAGGCCGGCGTCCAGGCACTCAACCCGGAGCATGGCCGCAACCTGGAGTTCGGCCTCAAATACAGCGCGAACGACAGCGACTTTTCGGCCACCGCCTACCGCAACCTGATCAAGGACTTGATCATTTTTGGCGCAGCCGGCACATGCAACAGCGCTTTTGGCTGCTATCAGAACGTCGCGGAAGCCCGGCTGCAAGGCCTGAGCCTGCAAGCGGCCACGCTGTTGGCCAACGTGCGCTTGTCCGGCACGCTGGACCTGCAAGCGCCCAAGGACGCCAGCACCGGCAAGTTGCTGGCCCGCCGCGCCAAGCAATACGGCACGCTGCGCGCCGACACGACGCTGGCGAACTGGAATGTCGGTGCCGCAGTGCAAGCCTCAGGCCAGCGCTTTGACAACGCCGCCAACACCAAGCCGCTGGCCGGTTACGCCTTGCTGAACCTCGATGCGCAGTACCCGCTGACCAAGGACTTGCGTCTGCAGCTGAATCTGGACAACGCCTTCAACCGCGCGTACCAGACGGCCGGCGGTTATGCGCAGGCACCGCGCACGGTGTTCGTCGGGCTGCGCTACAGCCCGGCGCTGTGAACATCCAGCCATGAGCAGGCATCACCTGATCGTCGGCGGGCAGCGCAGCGGCAAGTCGAGCCGGGCCGAAAAGCTCGCACTCGGCTGGGCGCGGGCGGACGCCGGCCACCAGGTGACGGTGCTCGCCACGGCGTTGGCGCTGGACGACGAAATGCGCGCCCGCATTGCCCGCCACCGGGCCGAGCGGCCGGTGGGCTTCGACACCGTTGAGGCCCCGCTGGCCCTGGCGCAAGCGCTGCAACAGCTGGACCAACCGGGGCGTTTGATCCTGGTCGATTGCCTGACCCTGTGGCTGACCAATTGGCTGATGCCGATGCAGGGTGCGGCCGACTTGCGAGCCTGGGCGGCACAAAAGCAGGCGCTGCTGGCCTTGTTGCCGCGCCTGCGCTCGCCGCTGCTGTTGGTCTCCAACGAAGTGGGCTGGGGCGTCTCGCCGATGTCCAGCGAGGCGCGCTTTTATGTCGATGAACTGGGTCGCTTGAACCAAGCTGTGGCCGAGCGCTGCGCTCACCTCACACTGATGGTGGCGGGTCAGGCCTGGACTCGCCCGATTGAAAAGGAGGCTGAATGAGCAAGACATCAAATGCCGGCGTCCGCTTGCTGACGCTGCTGACCCTGGCCCTGGCGCTAGGACTGACCCTGACCGTGAGCAGTGCCCACGCCGCAGCGATCAGCATTACCGATGACCGCGGCCAGACGCAGCAGTTCACTGAGGCACCGCGCCGCATCATCACGCTGATTCCGTCCTTGACCGAGACGGTCTGCGCGCTCGGTGCTTGCGAGCGGCTGGTCGGCGTGGACCGCTATTCCAACTTCCCGGCCTCGGTCGACAAGCTGCCCAAGCTGGGCGGGCTCGATGACACGCAGGTCGAAACCATCGTGGCCCTGCGGCCCGATGTGGTCATCCTGGCCCCGTCCTCGCGCGTGCAGGACCGGCTCAGCGCGCTCGGCTTGAAGGTGGTGGTGCTGGAAACGCGCAGCCATGCCGACGTCAAGCGCGTGCTGTTGACGCTGGGCACGCTGCTGGCCGCGCCCGAGCCGTTGAAGATCTGGCAGCGCATCGAGACCGCCGTGGACCAAGCTGCGGCCAGCGTGCCGGCGGCGGCCAAGGGCTTGAGCGTTTATTACGAAGTGGACAGCGCACCGTATGCGGCCGGTGAATCGTCCTTCATCGGCGAAACGCTGGCCCGCTTGGGGGCCAAGAACATCGTCGGCAAAGACCTTGGCCCTTTCCCCAAACTGAACCCCGAGTTCATCGTCCGGGCCGACCCGCAAGTCATCATGATCGCCCAGCGCAGCGCGGTGAACCTGAGCAACCGCCCCGGTTGGGAGCGCGTGCGTGCGCTGCGCGACAAGCGCGTCTGCGTGTTTGCCCCGGCGGAGTCCGAAGTGATGGGCCGCCCCGGCCCGCGCATGGCCGAAGCGGCTCAATCGATGGCGCGCTGCTTGCGTGAAGTCGTCGGGCCGGGCAAGCCGTGAATCACATCAACCCCTTGAATCAGGTCAAGCCGCTGAGCATGCTGCTGGCCCTGCTGTTGATCGGCTGCCTGCTGGCCCTGCTGGGCGTGGCGGTGGGCAGCAGCGGTTTTTCGCTCGCCTGGCTGAGTGGCGACGACCCGATCCAGCAGCAGATTCTTTGGCAGATCCGGCTGCCGCGTTCCAGCGGGGCCTGGATGGCCGGTGCGCTGCTGGGCTTGGCCGGCGCGGTGGCGCAAGGGCTGTTCCGCAACCCGCTGGCCGACCCCTATTTGCTCGGCGCGTCGTCCGGGGCGGGCTTGGGTGTGGCGGCCTTGCTGGTGCTAGCGGGCACCTCGCCGATGGCCGCCAGCGCGTGGCTGCGCCTGGGGCTGACCGGCGCGGCCTTTTGCGGTGCGGTGGCGGCCGTGTTGCTGACGCTGGTGCTGGCGCGCGGTGTCGAGCAGACCATGCGCTTGCTGCTGGCCGGCATCATCGTCGGCGTGGTGCTGGGCGCTGTCACTTCGCTGCTGATCCTGCTGACGCCGGACATCATGCGGCCGATGCAGGCCTTCATGCTGGGCACGACCGGTTTTCTCGGCTGGCCCAGCGTGTTCATCATGGCCCCGCTGTTGCTGGCCTGCCTGCTGGTGGCCCTGGGTGCCAGCCGGGCGCTGGACGCGATGACGCTGGGCGAGGCCACCGCCGCCTCGCTCGGCGTGCGCTTGAATCTGGTGCGCATGCTGCTGATCAGTGTGCTGGCCTTGGCCACCGGAGCGGCGGTGGCACAGGCCGGGCTGATCGCTTTTGTCGGCCTGGTCGCGCCGCATCTGGTGCGCAGCCGCCTGCATTGCAACCACAGCTGGTTGCTGCTGCTGTCCGCGCTGACCGGCGGCGCGTTGCTGATGGGCGCTGACATCTTGGCCCGCTGGCTGCTCGCCCCGCAGGAGCTGCCGGTCGGCGTGGTCACCTCGCTGCTGGGCGGAGCCTACCTGCTCTGGCTGATGCATCGCAAACCGTTGTTGGAGCGCCGCTGATGAAAATTGCCCCAAACGCAATGAACGCAACGAATGCACCCAACGCACCCAACGCGATCACCGCCCATCTGCACAGCGTGGCTCTGCAAGGCCAGCCGATCCTGCACGACATCGCGCTGACGCTGGCGCACGGCACTTGGACGGCCATCGTCGGCCCGAACGGTGCCGGCAAATCGACGCTGCTGCGCGCCATCGCCGGCTTGCTGCCGATGCAAGGCCAGGTGGACTTGCTGGGCCGCAGCCTGCCGCAATGGCCGGCCAAGGAGCGCGCCCGCACGCTCGCCTGGCTGGGTCAGAACGAAAGCAGCTCCAACGAGCTGCGCGTCTACGAAGTGGTGATGCTGGGCCGACTGCCCCACCAGGCCTGGCTGGCACCGCCGAGCAGCGCCGACCATGCCGCCGTGGCGCTGGCCATGCAGCAGACGCAGAGCTGGGACTGGCGCGAGCGGCCGCTGGGCCAACTGTCCGGCGGCGAGCGCCAGCGCGTGTTGCTGGCGCGTGCGCTGGCCGTGCAGGCCCAGGTCTTGTTGATGGACGAACCGCTGGCTCATCTGGACCCACCGCATCAGGCCGACTGGCTGACCCTGGTGCGCGAGCTGACCGCCGCCGGCGTGGCCGTGATCAGTGTGCTGCATGAGCTGAACATGGCCTTGCAGGCGGACAGCCTGGTCATCATGCAAGGCGGGCGCGTCAGTTGGCATGGCGCGCCGCAGCAAGCGCCAACGCGGGCCGCGCTGCAAGCGGTGTTCGACCACCGCCTGCATCTGCTTGAAGTACAAGGGCAATGGCTGGCCCTGCCGTCGGCACCGCTGTCCGCCCGCACTGCACGCTCACCACACACAGCGCCGACTACCGCAACTAATGTCTTGCCACTGAAAAGTTTCAAAAACCCATGACTGAATGCAAAGCGCTGCTGATCAGCGCGCCCTCCTCCGGCTCGGGCAAGACCAGCGTCACCGCCGCCATCGCCCGCTGGCACCGCCGCCAGGGGCTGAAGGTGCGCGTCTTCAAAACCGGGCCCGACTACCTCGACCCGATGATGCTGGAGCGCGCCAGCGGCCAGCCCGTCTACCAGCTCGACCTGTTCATGGGCGGCTTGGCGCATTGCCGGCAACTGCTGAGCGAGGCGGCGCAAGTGGCCGACCTGATTTTGGTCGAGGGCGTGATGGGCTTGTTCGACGGCCAACCGAGCAGCGCCGATCTGGCCGCCGCCTTCGGCCTGCCGGTGCTGGCCGTCATCGACGCCTCGGCGATGGCGCAAACCTTCGCGGCCGTGGCCCTCGGCCTGCAGACTTTCCGAAGCGATATCAAGGTCTGCGGCGTGGTGGCCAACCGCGTCGGCAGCATCGGCCATGGCCGCATGGTGGCCGAAGGCCTGCCGGCCAACTTGCCGCTGCTGGCCGCGCTGCCGCGCGACTCGGCGCTGAGCTTGCCGGAACGCCATCTCGGCCTGGTGCAAGCGCTGGAGCTGCCCGAGCTGGACGCGCAACTCGATGCCTGGGCCGACGCCTGGGGCGCGGCGGCCAGCCCGGACTTTCCGTTTCAAACGGTGCGCTTTGCCGCCTCCGCCGAGCCGCCGCTGCCGCTGATGCAGCTGCTGAACGGCGGCCTGAAGCTGCGCATTGCCGTGGCTCAGGACGCCGCCTTCAGCTTCATTTACCCGGCCAACCTCGACCTGCTGCGCGCGCTGGGTGCCGAGATCTTGTTGTTTGCCCCGATCAAGGGCGACGCGCTGCCCGACTGCGACGCCCTGTGGTTGCCTGGTGGCTACCCGGAGTTGCATGCGCAGGCGCTGAACGCGCACCCGAGCTTTTTTGCCGATCTGCGTGCTCACCTGCAAATGGGCAAGCCGCTGTTGGCCGAATGCGGCGGCATGCTCTGCCTGGCTGAAAGCCTGACCGATGCCGCCGGCCAGCAATATGCGATGGCCGGCCTGCTGCCCGGCCACGCGCAACTGCAAGGGCAGCTGGCCGCGCTGGGTTTGCAAAGCATTGAATGGCCAGAAGGGCTGTTGCGCGGCCACACTTTTCACTATTCGACGCTGGACACCCCGCTGACCCCGATGGCGCGGGCCAGCAACCCCAACTCGACACGGCCCGGCACAGCCGCCGAAGCGCTGTACGGGCTGAGCAGCTTGCGCGCCAGCTACATCCACCATTACTTCCCCTCCAACCCGGCCGCCATCGCGGCGTTCTTCGGGTCGAACACGCATGTTTGAAGTGGGCTGTTTCAGGTCATCTTTTGGCGAGATTTCAGATTTGTGTTGCGCGCGCGGGAGCGATCCGGCGGCGCGTTTTGCTCCGTGTCATTCCGGCGTGACTTAGGGTCACGGCCTCCCTTCTTAACCTGCGCAAAACGCACCACCGGACCGCTCCTTCGCGGCAGTGAGCATGTTCGTCGCGGCGACCACCACGTCTCATTCAGCAAGGACATTGGGTGTGTGCTGTGGCGAGGTCAAGGAGGAGCGCAGCGGGGTGAGTGAGCCCGGACACACAACAGTCCTGTGGACTGTTTATGCCTGGCGAACGCCAGGGCCGCTGGCCCTGACACGAGCGGCAGCGCGCAGCCGATGTCCGCAGCCCCGCCCAATATTCGCAAAATATTCTCAGGAGAACCCAGATGGAAATCGAACTCCCCCCCGTTGACTACGAGCGCGTCATCCCTGCGGCCGAGCGGCGCGGTCTGATCCTTGTCCACACCGGTGACGGCAAGGGCAAAAGCACGGCCGCCTTCGGCCTGGCCCTGCGCGCCCACGGCCGTGGCAAGGCGGTGAAGATTTATCAGTTCATGAAAGTGCCGAGCGCCCGCTTCGGCGAGCACCGCGTGTTCGAGCAATTGGGCGTGCCCATCGAGGGCTTGGGCGATGGCTTCAGCTGGAAGAGCAAGGACCTCGACCACTCGGCACAGCTGGCACGCGACGGTTGGGTCAAGGCCGAAGCGACGATCCGCGCGGGCGAGCATTTTCTCGTCGTGCTGGATGAAATCATGTATCCGCTGCGCTACGGCTGGCTGCCGCTGGAGCCGGTGCTGCAAGCGCTGCGCGAGCGGCCGGCCCATGTGCATGTGGTGCTGACCGGACGCAACGCGCCGCAGGAGCTGATGGACCTGGCCGACACCGTCACCGAGATGGCGATGATCAGACACCATTTCAAAGCGGGCGTGCCCGCGCAGCGCGGGATTGAAGACTGAGATCCGTGGGTGGCATCGGCTTTGCTGATGCACCTGGACCGAACCGAATCGAACCGAAGGAGTGGCAAGAATGACAGCAAAAGCCGTGATGGTGCTGGGCACGACCAGCGGGGCGGGCAAAAGCTGGCTGGCCACGGCGCTGTGCCGTTGGTATGCCCGTCAGGGCCTCAAAGTGGCACCGTTCAAGGCGCAGAACATGAGCAATAACGCCCGCGTCGTCCCAAGTCTGGCCGGCAAGATGGGCGAGATCGGCTCGGCCCAGTACTTTCAAGCGCTGGCCGCCCGCCGTGTGCCCGAGGTGCGCATGAACCCGGTGCTGCTCAAGCCCGAGGCGGACACCG
>JBIIVZ010000072.1:0-8693 GCA_044339175.1 Roseateles sp. | reverse complement strand
CGGCAACTACAACCCGGGCACGGCGCGCTTTTATACCGACCTGGGGTATTTGACGGCCGATGCCGACCTGACCGCCGACGTTGATGCGGTGTTCCGGCAACTGGCCTCGCTGGGCAAGATCAAGACGCCGCGCCGCCTGTTGCTGGCCCCGTTCAACTTGCACAGCCGCATGCTGGAGTTGCTGGCGCAAGTGGAGCGCGCTGCCGTTGCGGGGCGGGAGGCGCGCATTGTCTTGAAGCTCAACTCGCTGACCGATGCGGCGCTGATCGATGGGCTGCTGAAGGCTTCGCAAGCGGGTGTGCGCATCGACCTGATCATCCGCGGTGCCTGCATGTTGCCGCCGGGCCTGCCAGGCATCAGCGACAACATCGTGGTGCGGTCGGTGGTGGGGCGCTTTCTCGAGCACACGCGCATCAGTTATTTCCGCTGGGGCAAGAGTGAGGCGGAGGAGGTGTTGTATCTGTCCAGCGCGGATTGGATGAGCCGCAATATGTTCCGGCGTATCGAAGTGGCTTGGCCTGTGCTGGACGTCAAGTTGCGTCAGCGCATCATCGATGAAGCCTTGCAGCCCTATCTGCACGACCAAAAGGATGCTTGGCAATTGGGGCCGGACGGGCATTCGGTGCGCATCTCGGACCATGGCCCGAGCGCTCAGCAAGCGCTGATACAGCTTTTTGAATCGACTTGACTGTCACGTTAACCAGGGGACGGCGATGGATTTGATACTTTGGCGGCATGCGGAAGCGGAGCTGCTGCGCGACGGCTCAACCGACCTGGCACGTTGCTTGACGGCCAAGGGCGAGCGCCAAGCGCAGCGCATGGCGCAGTGGTTGAACCACCGACTGGCCGCCACCACGCGGGTGCTGGTCAGCCCGGCCGAGCGCACGCGCGCCACAGCCGCCGCGCTGGGCCGTGAGATGCGCATCCTGCCGGCGCTGAGTCCGGATGCGAGCGCGCAGGATTTGTTGACGGCTGCGCGCTGGCCACGCTCGACCGAGCCGGTGCTGCTGGTCGGCCACCAGCCCAGCCTGGGCCTGCTCGCGTCCCTGCTGATGACGCAGACCGAGCAGCCCTGGGCGATCAAAAAAGGCGCAGTCTGGTGGTTGCGCACGCGGCAACGCGAAGGGGGCAGTGAGGTGATTTTGCAGGCGGTGCAGGGGCCGGATTGTTTGTAGCGTCCTCTGACACTGTCGACTCTGCGCTGGCGGCAGCACGCGGGTCACGACCCGCCCTACAGGTTTGGATCGGAGGCCAAACGGGGCCGCTCGCGAGGGCTATCTGACCCGCAAGGAACCCGCTTGAAGTGTTGGGGTCAGAGCTACTCGTGAGTACTCTCGGGCGATCTGACCCACAAGAACCCGCTTAAAGTGTTGGGGACAGAGCTACTCAGGGGTACCCTCGGGCGATCTGTCCCACAAGGAACCCGCTTGAAGTGTTGGGGTCAGAGCTACTCGTGAGTACTCTCGGGCGATCTGACCCACAAGAACCTAAGCTATTGCCAATTCCAACATCCCGCTGCGGCTCCAGGCATGGGCTTCTTCTTGCAGCAGGTAAAACGCGCGGGGTTGTTGGGTGGGCCAGGCTTTGGGCAGACTCAGTGACAGCTTGCGGCCTTGGCGGCGCAGGCGCAGGGCGCTCAGGTCGGCGGCACCGCGGGCGTGGCAGGCCAGCGCGGCCAGGCGCAGGCTGGCGACTTGCCATAAAAAGCCCTCGTCGGCCATTTGTGCGTCGATCTTGCGCAGACCGCCACGTTGCCCCAGGGCCAAATCGCCCAAGCGCTGCAGCTGATCTTGGGAAAACCCGGCCGCGTCCACATGCGACAGCAGATAGGCGCTGTGGCGGTGGTAATCATGGTGGGACACCATCATGCCGACCTCATGCAGCGAGGCGGCCCAGGCCAACTCGCGCTGTTGTTCGTGCGGGGCCTCCGGCAGCAGTTGCTGATGCAAGTCCAGCGCCAATGCCTGTACGCGTTTGGCCTGCGCCAGGTCAACGCTGAAACGCTGCTGCAGTGCTTTCACCGAAGCTTCGCGCAGGTCCAGCGTGGCGGCACCGCGCTCAAGTTCCAACCGCTCGTTCTGGTCAAAGATGACACCTTGGCGCAAAGCGCCCTTGGCCGGCAGCAATTCGTCGATGCCGAATTGGGTCAGCAAGGTGTAGAGGATGCACAACCCACCGCCGACCACGGCGCGGCGTTCTTCCTTCAGACCGGGCAGGTCGAGCTTGTCCATGCTGCCGGCGGCCAGGCATTTCTCGATGCACCAGCGCAAGCTTTCCTGGGTGATGCGGCCGTCGGTGATGCCGCTGGCCACCAGAATCTGCGCCACCGCGCCGACCGTACCGGATGAGCCCAACGCTTCGTTCCATAGCTCAGGCCGGAACATCGTCAACGCTTCTTCCAGCTCGGCACCGGCAGCCACCTGCGCGGCGCGGAAGCGCTCGACCGTGAATTTGCCATCCGGGAAGAAACGCAGCGACAGGCTGACGCTGCCGACTTGAAAGGACTCGGCCGCCAGCGGTTTGCGGCCTCGGCCCAGAATCATCTCGGTGGAGCGGCCGCCGATGTCGATCACCAGCCGTGGCTGGTTGGACGGCTGCAATCTGGCCACGCCGGCAAAGATCAGCCGTGCTTCCTCGCGCCCGGCAATCACTTCAACCGGGAAGCCCAGCGCGTCTTTGGCGCGCGCCAGAAAGGCGTTGCGATTGCGGGCCTCGCGCAGCGTTTGGGTGGCGACAGCGCGCACCCGGCTGGGCTTGAAACCGTCCAGATGCTCGGCAAAGCGCTGCAGGCAATCCAGCCCGCGCTGCATGGCCGTTTCGGTCAACATGCCATCGGCATCTAGTCCGGCCCCGAGGCGCACGGTTTCTTTCAGATATTTGATGCGCTTGTAGTGGCCGCGCTGTATTTGAGCGAGCTCCAACCTGAAGCTGTTGGAGCCCATGTCGATGGCGGCGAGTTGGATGGGGGTGTTGGACGCTGCTGGCAAATTCATGGGCGCAATTGTCGTGGCAAATTGTGGCAATGATTTGTTCAGACTGTCTCAACCTCGGCAAGGATCGGCTGCGCTGCCTAGAATCCGAGCTCCTTACGTCAACTCCCAGGAGCGCCAACGTGCTGAAAGCAGATATCGACAGCCTGACCCCGAGCCGTGACTTCAGTCGCCGCGATTTCGTCAGCACCGCGCTGGGCAGTGGCTTTGCCGCCGCCGTGTTGCCGGTGACGGCCCAGACCATCAAGACGGACTTCGCCGGCATCGAGGCCGGTGAGGTGTCGATCAACGTGGGTGACTTCAAGATGCCGGCCTATCGCGCTCAGCCACTGGGCAAGACGAATCCGCCGGTGGTACTGGTGATCAGCGAGGTTTTCGGTGTGCACGAACATATTGCCGACGTGACGCGACGGCTGGCCAAGCAGGGCTATCTGGCCATTGCGCCCGAGCTGTTCACCCGCCAGGGGGACGCCTCGTCATACGGCGAAATCGCCAAATTGATCTCCGAGGTGGTCTCCAAAGTGCCGGACGAGCAGGTGCTGCGCGACTTGGATGCGACCGTGGCCTGGGCCGCAGCGCAGGGCGGCAACACCAGTCGTTTGGCCATCACCGGCTTTTGCTGGGGTGGCCGCATCACTTGGTTGTATGCCGCCCACAACTCAGGCGTGAAGGCCGGCGTGGCTTGGTATGGACGCTTGGTCGGCCCCAGCACGGCGCTGAACCCGCGCCAGCCGGTCGACGTTGCCGCCCAGCTGAAGGGCCCGGTGTTGGGCCTCTACGGTGGGCAAGATGGTGGCATCCCGCTCGACACGGTGGAGCAGATGCGTGTGGCGCTGAAGGACGGCTCGGTGGCTGCCAAGCGCAGTGAAATTCACGTTTACGCCAATGCGGGCCATGCATTCAACGCCGATTACCGACCCAGTTATCAGCGGGCCGCGGCCGATGACGGCTGGTTGCGCTGCCTGGCTTGGCTGAAAGCCAACGGCGTGGCTTGATCGGCACGTGGCCTGGGCGGCTCTTTTGCCGCCCAGGCGAGCGACGCTACGGTCATGCGTCTGGCGCGTCGGTTAAGCGCTGACGATTCAGCTGACGATTCAGCGGACGACCAGCACCGGTGTCGTGCAGTGGGTCAGGACTTTTTGAGTCTCGCTGCCTAGCAGCAGCGCCTGCATGCCGCGCCGACCGTGGGAGGCCATCACGATCAGATCACATTGGTTGGTGCTGGCATGTTCGATGATGGCTTCCCAGGCGTGCAGGGCTTCCAGCGTATGGCCTTCGCAATCGAGGCCGGCCGCTTCGGCCAAGGCCATCGCGGCCTTGACGTGTGCTGAAGCGATGCGCTCTTGGGCATCAAAGAACTCCTGCGGCGGGGTCGGCTGCATTTCCGACACGGCGCTGTAGGGGAAGGGCTCTTTGACGCTCAAGGTGTAGAGCTTGGCACCGTGAATGCGGGCCATGCCGATGGCGCTGTTGAGCGCCTTGGTGCTGATGTCAGAGCCGTCGGTGGGTACGAGAATTCGCTTGAACATGGCAGTCCTCCGTTGTGTTGCGTTTGAGTGTCGTGCGAGCTGGGTCGCCCCATCTTGCGCCATGTCAAGGCTGCTGGCTAGCCTGCTAGCCTTTGGCCAGCGGGCGGGCGGCACCGGCCGACGACCATTCGCTCCACGAACCGGGGTAGAGCTGCGAGCCGCCGAGGCCCGCATATTCCATCGCCAGCAGGTTGTGGCAGGCGGTCACTCCAGAGCCGCATTGGTGCACCACTTGATGCGGGGTGAACGGTGCGAGCAGCGCGTTGAATTCATCCCGCAGTTGCTGGGCGGGCTTGAAACAACCATCGGCCTGCAAGTTGTCCTTAAACAAACGGTTGCTGGCCCCCGGGATGTGGCCTGCCTGCGCGTCCAGCGGTTCCACGTCGCCGCGAAAGCGCTCCGGCGCGCGGGCGTCAATCAGGCGGACCCGGCCCAGTTGCTGCTGCAAACCGGCGGCGTCGACGCTGCGGGTCAGCGGATCTGCCGCGACGAAGGTGCCGGGCTTGACGGCTGGCGTCGTTGCGGCCGCTGGGGTTGCTCCAACCGCTGCATTCCACGCCTGCAAGCCGCCGTCCAGCACGGCCACGGGCGCGTGACCCAGCCAGCGCAGCATCCACCACAGGCGTGCCGCATACATGCCGCCCTGCGCGTCATACACCACCACTTGCAGGTCGGAACGCAGGCCAAGCCCGGCCAGGCGCTGGGCAAAAGCGGCCCGGTCCGGCAGCGGGTGGCGGCCGTTACGGCCAGTCTTGGCGGCGCTCAGGTCGCGGTCCAGATGCAAATAATGGGCACCGGGCAGATGGGCTTCGGCGTAGGCGCGCTCGCCGGCGGCGGTGTCGGCGAGGTCGAAGCGGGTGTCGATCAGCAGCAGATCGGCTCCGGCCGCGACCAAGTCGCTTAACTCGGCGGCCGTGATCAAGGTTTGAAATTGGCGGGTCATGCGGTAAGCCTCACGGTTCGTTGACGGTGTATTGAACTTGCTTGGGTGTGCTGCCAGCCCTCAGCCAAGTGGCGGCCAGCCCTGCACAAATGATCAGGGCCATGCCCGCCAGCGCCCAGCCGGTGAGCGGGTCGCGAAACAGCAGCGCACCGTAGGCAAAGGAGAACACGATGCCCAAGTATTGCAGGCAGGCAATCACCAGCGTTTTGCCGCGACCATAGGCCCGCGTCATCATCAGCTGCGCTGCGGTGGCCAACAAACCGACCGCCAGCAGCAGGGCGACGCCGTAGGGCTGGTGACCGTGCAGGGCCAAATGCTCGTCAGTCAGTTTCAGTGTCAGCGTGGTCAGCGCTCCGGCCGCCAGGCCGCCGAGCGAGAAATAGAACACGATGCGGTACTCGGGCTCGCCCGCGCGGCTCAGGGCCGTCACTTGTAAATAGGCCAGTGCTGACAACATGCCGGACAGCAGGCCGGCCAGGGCGTACCAGAGCTGCTGCTGATCCAGCGTCGGGCGCAGCACCATGGCCACGCCGACAAATCCCAGCAGCACGGCCGCCACCAACCGCGAGTCCACGCGAGCGCTGCCCAGCAGCACGCCGCCGCCGATCAGAAACAAGGCCATCCAGACCGAGGACATGTAGTTCAGCGTCATGGCGGTGGCCAAGGGCAGCTTGCCGATGGCATAAAACCACAGCGACAGCGCGATCACGCCCGACAGGCCGCGCCAGAAATGCATGGCCGGCACAGCGGTGCGCAAGCTTTTCCCCTGCACCAGCGTCACCGCGCCCAGCATCAGCACGCCGACCAGGCCGCGATACATGACGATTTCGCCGGCCAAGTAGAACTCCGACGCCAGCTTGACGCAGACCCCCATGGTGGCGAACAAGAATGTGGCGATAACCATCAACAGCGGTGCGGGCATGGCGGTTTGGCGTGAATCCTAGGTCTGTAAATGGCAACGCCCCGGCAAGTCAATGCATGGGGCGTTGGGAGTGTGTTGCTGGGCTACTCGGCGCTCAGCCGGTGAACTGCATCTCGCGTCGATACCACTGGTGAAAGTGTTGCATGCCGTCTTCCATCGGGCTTTGGTAGGGGCCGGTTTCGTTGTCACCGCGCGCCATCAGGGCGCGTCGGCCCATGTCCATACGCAGGGCGATTTCGTCGTCTTCCACGCAGGTTTCCATGTAGGCGGCCTGGTGGGCTTCGACGAAGTCGCGCTCGAAGGCCGCGATTTCTTCGGGGTAGTAGAACTCGACGATGTTGGTGGTCTTTTGCGGCCCATCGGGGAACAGCGTGGACACCACCAGCACATGCGGATACCACTCGACCATGATGTGCGGGTAATAGGTGAGCCAGATCGCACCGGCGTCCGGCGATTTGCCGCCTCGGAACTTCAGCACTTGCTCGTGCCAGCGCTGATAGACCGGCGAGCCCGGCTTGGCCAATTCCTTGTTGATGCCGACGGTCTGCACCGAATGATTGCGACCGAACTCCCAGGCCAAGTCTTCGCACGTGACGAATTGACCCAGGCCGGGGTGGAAGGGGCCGACGTGGTAATCCTCCAAGTAGACCTCGATGAAGGTCTTCCAGTTGTAGTCGCAGGTGTGCACATGCACCTTGTCCAGCACATAGCCACTGAAATCAAGCGAAGCGGCCGGGCCCAGTTGAGCCAGTTCGGCCGCCACATCGTGGCCGTTGTCCTCGAACAACAGTCCATTCCACTCGCGCACGGCGTAGCGGTTCAGGTTCAGGCAGGGGTCTTGTTCAAAATGTGGCGCGCCAATCAGCGCGCCCTTCAGGTCATAAGTCCAGCGGTGCAGCGGACAGACGATGTTGCTGCGGGTATTGCCGCGGCCCCGCAACATCACCGCCTGGCGGTGGCGGCAGACGTTGGAGATCAGCTCCAGCCCTTCCGGTGTGCGCACCAAGGCGCGCCCCTCACCTTCTTGGGGCAGGGCGTAATAGTCCCCGACCTGCGGGACCGCCAGCGCGTGGCCCAAGTAGCGCGGGCCGCACTGGAAGATCAATGCCTGCTCCGCGCGGAACAAGGCCTCATCGAAATAAGCGCTGACGGGAAGTTGCGAAGCGCAGCGTTCAAGAGCTGATAGGGAAATACTCCGGTCAGACATGGTCCAAGTGGGTCTTTCGAGAAGCCTTTTGTGGGTGCCCGGCGTCTGCCGGCGTCTGCCCGTGCGTTTAGCTCGCGGCATATCGGTGGAACTGGTGCCGGGCTTCAGGCCGGGTGTGTGTCAGGGAGCGGGTGGCAAGGAGGCCGCACTCTCTGGCAAGGCAGCGAGACTCTTCAAGGGTCAAGCAAGGAGCTGGAATTGTACCCAGCGTAATGCGTTGGATTTTGTGACCCGCCAACCGCCGCCTTTGTTTGTGTCTTGTGGCGTGGTGCGGTGATGACAATTATGTGGGTATGGCTGACTACAATCGCGGCTTTGCGTCGCTCTGATGACCCCTGCAACCGCCGCTTTGCCAAAAGCGCATCAAGAAAAGTCCGAAGCACCGGAGTCGCGCAAGCGCTCGCCGAAGCCGCTCGCTGGCCGACCGGATGCGTTTGGCGAACACGGCATGCGTTGCGGGGCTGTCAGGGGGGAGGCCAAAAATGATCAAAGTCGGGCAGAACTGTTGGGATTCTGTAGGTCTTGCCGTCCAGCCATAGAACAAAAAATCATGGTGCTGGAGGGTGAGAGGTTGAAGCAATGGGAGGAGTCCTGCGCGTGAATGCTGGAGAGTTTGATGTGTGGATGCAGCGGTCACTCGCTGCATGTGAAGTGGCGCTGGACGGCTTTGTACCGGCCGGTGCGCCGGCGGGCTTGGGTGAGGCGATGCGCTACGCCGTGCTCGACGGTGGCAAGCGATTGCGACCGTTGCTGGTGCTGGCAGCCTGCGCGGCGGTGGCGGGCGAGCCTGCTGCCGCGATGCGTGCGGCTTGCGCGGTTGAGTTGATTCACGCGTATTCGTTGGTTCACGACGACATGCCGTGCATGGACAACGACGTGCTGCGCCGCGGCAAGCCGACGGTTCATGTCAAGTTTGGCGAGGCTCAAGCGATGCTGGCCGGCGACGCGATGCAGGCGCTGGCCTTCGAGGTGCTAACACCCGATCAGGGCATGGCCCCGGCCTTGCAAGCGCGGCTTTGCTCGCTGCTGGCGCGTGCGGCGGGTCACAACGGCATGGCCGGTGGGCAAGCGATTGATCTGGCCAGCGTCGGCAAGGTGCTGG
>JBIIVZ010000071.1:0-8773 GCA_044339175.1 Roseateles sp. | reverse complement strand
GCCTACACGGTGGCCAAGAACCTCGACTTGCTGGGTGCCGAGCATGTGCGCCACGTCCGCAAGGACTGCGCGTCCGTCATCCTCTGGACGGCCGAAAAAGCCACCTGGATGGCCGGTGAGGGCGTGCAGATTTTTGGCGGCAACGGCTATATCAATGACTACCCGCTGGGCCGTTTGTGGCGCGATGCCAAGCTGTATGAGATTGGTGCCGGCACCTCAGAGATCCGCCGCATGCTGATCGGCCGCGAGTTGTTCGCCGAGACGATGTAAGTCGAGCAAGGGCGCGACACGGGGACAATCTCGGCGATGAGCACTGATCTGAACGAGCTGCTGGACAGCAACAAGCAATGGGCGGCCGACACCGAAGCGCGGGAGCCGGGCTTTTTCTCGCGCCTGCTGAAGCAGCAAACGCCGCAATACCTGTGGATTGGCTGCGCCGACAGCCGGGTGCCGGCCAATGAGCTGGTCAACCTGCTGCCGGGCGAGTTGTTCGTGCACCGCAATGTGGCCAATGTGGTGGTGCATTCGGATTTGAACTGCTTGTCGGTGATGCAGTTCGCGGTCGATGCGCTGAAGGTCAAGCACATCATCGTGGTCGGCCATTCGGGCTGCGGCGGTGTGAAGGCGGCCTTGCTGGACATTCGCACCGGGCTGGCCGACAACTGGCTGCGCCATGTGCAGGACGTGCGCAACCACCACCAAGACTGGCTGGACAGCATTGCGCCCGAGTGCCGGGTTGATGCGCTGTGCGAGCTCAATGTGCTGGAACAGGCGCGCAACGCCTGCCAAAGCACGGTGGTGCAAGACGCCTGGGCGCGCGGCCAGCAAATCGTCGTGCACGGCTGGGTTTACGGCCTGCACAACGGGCGGCTGGAGGACTTGAGCATCACGGCAGGGTCGGCCGAGCAGGTTGGCCCGGCCTTTCAGCGCGCCTTGAGTGCCGTCAAGCAGCGCCACGAAGGTGCCCGGCTAAGCTTTCTGGCCTGAACCTAGAATCGGCAGTTGACCGCTCCCCACCGCCTCGGAGGCCCCATGTCCATTGAGATCTCTCTGCCCGCCCGTCAACACCCACTGGGTGAGAGCGCTACGCAGCCGATCGAGCCGCACTACGGCACGCTGGCTGCGTTGCTTCTCCTGGTGGGCAAGAGCCCACTGCGTCGGCGTGCCTTGCCATCGCACCGCATCGCAGCCCACTCGGCCGCGTCCAACTGCCGAATCTAGGTTGAATCGTTCTGGAGCCCCGATGTTTCCGCAAAAATTGACCGACCCGCGCGCGTTCGAGATCGCCCAAGCGATGCTGGGCGGCTTCAACCGCCATTACCGCTTGTTCAGGGCCACCTCGGCCGAGGCCAAGCAGCGTTTCGAGCGGGCCGACTGGCATGGCCAGCAGCGCGCGCAGGTCTTGCGCATCGAGTTTTACGACACCCGCGTCGACGAAGCGATCAGCCTGCTGGAGGAACGCTACCAAACCAGCACGCTGCCGATGGAGATCTGGCAACAGGTCAAGCTGCACTACATCGGCTTGCTGGTCGATCACCACCAGCCAGAATTGGCCGAAACCTTCTTCAACTCGGTCTGCACCCGCATCCTGCACCACGGCTATTTCCACAACGATTTCATCTTTGTGCGGCCGGCCGTATCGACCGAATACATCGAAAACTCAGAGCCAGCGGCCAAGCCGACCTACCGCGCCTATTACCCGACCCGCGACAACCTGGGCGACACGCTGCAGCGCATCGTCAACAACTTCCAGCTCGATCTGGATTTTGAAGACCTGGGCCGGGACGTCGCTTCAGTGTTGACCGCGCTGCGGCGTGAGTTGGGTGACTTGCGCTGGCGCACCAATTTCCAGATCCAGGTGCTGAGCTCGCTGTTCTATCGCAACAAGGGCGCTTATCTGGTCGGCAAGATTGTCAACGGCTTCTCCGAGACGCCGTTTGCGTTGCCGATTCTGCACAACGAGCGCGGCTTGCTCTACATCGACGCCGCGCTGTTCGGTGAAGACGATTTGCTGATGCTGTTCAGCTTTGCGCGCGCCTATTTCATGGTGGACATGGAGGTGCCCAGCGCCTACGTGCAGTTCTTGCGTTCAATGATGCCGCGCAAGCCGCGGGCCGAAATCTACAGCGCCATCGGCCTGCAAAAGCATGGCAAAAACCTGTTCTACCGCGACTTTCTCTACCACTTGCGCCATTCCAGCGACAAGTTCCGCATCGCGCCCGGCATCAAGGGCATGGTGATGCTGGTGTTCGACCTGCCGTCCTATCCGTTTGTGTTCAAGCTGATCAAGGACTTCTTCCCGCCGCAAAAAGAGACCTCGCGGGAGCTGATCCAGAGCAAGTATTTGCTGGTCAAGCAGCACGACCGCGTGGGCCGCATGGCGGACACGCTGGAATACTCGAATGTGGCCTTTCCGCGCCACCGTTTCGACGACGAGTTGGTGGCCGAGTTGCGCCATTTCTGCCCCAGCCTGATCGAAGAAAACACCAGCAACGGTGGCGACGACCTGATCCTCAAACACGTCTACATCGAGCGCCGCATGGTGCCGCTGAACATCTATTTGCAAGAGGCCATGCCGGAGCAAATGGAGCATGCGGTGATCGAGTACGGCAATGCGATCAAAGACTTGGTGGCCGCCAATATCTTCCCCGGCGACATGTTGTGGAAGAACTTCGGCGTGACGCGCCACGGCAAGGTGGTTTTCTACGACTACGACGAAATCGAGTATCTGACCGACTGCAACTTCCGCCGCGTGCCCGAGCCACGCAACGAGGAAGAGGAAATGTCGGCCGAGATCTGGTACCGCGTCGGGCCGCGCGATGTGTTCCCGGAAACCTTCGGGCCCTTCTTGCTTGGCCACCCCGGCGTGCGCGAGCTGTTCATGCGCCACCATGCCGACCTGCTGGACGCCGGCTTCTGGCAAGACCACCAGGCTCGCATCCGTGCCGGTCATGTGCATGACGTCTTCCCCTACGAGACGGCGAAGCGCTTTTACGCGGCCCCGAAAAACCAGTTGTTGCTGCCGGTTGACGGCGCGGCGCTGATGGCGGCCAGCCACCAAGACTTGCCAGCCCACTGAGCCACGCTGCGCTCGCAATCCCCAACCCCCTTTCCCCCAGGAGCTTCCATGTCTGATTCGATCGTCATTGTTTCCGCTGCACGCACGCCGATTGGCGGCCTGTTGGGGGATTTCTCAAGCCTGGCCGCTTGGGAGCTGGGCGCGGCTGCTATCCGGGCCGCAGTCGAGCGCTCCGGCGTTGCGGGCTCAGCGATCAACGAAGCCTTCATCGGCAACTGCCTGATGGCCGGGCAAGGCCAGGCGCCGTCCCGCCAAGCGGTGTTGAAGGCCGGCCTGCCGCATTCTGTCGGCGCGGTCACTTTGTCCAAGATGTGTGGTGCCGGCATGCGCGCCACCATGTTGGCGCACGACACCTTGCTGGCCGGCAGTGCCGACATCCTGATCGCAGGCGGCATGGAGAGCATGAGCAATGCGCCGCACCTGATGTTTGCCCGCAAGGGCATCAAGTACGGTGCCGCGCAGCTGTTCGACCACATGGCGATGGACGGCTTGGAAGACGCTTATGAGCGCGGCAAGTCGATGGGCTTGTTCGCCGAGCAATGCGTCAGCAAATATGGCTTCACTCGTGCCGCACAAGACGCGTTTGCGATTGCCTCCACCGAACGCGCCCGCCGCGCCAACGAGGACGGCAGTTTTGCGTGGGAAATCGCACCGGTGACGGTGGCCGGCCGGGGTGGCGACACCGTCATCAGCCGCGACGAGCAGCCGTTCAAGGCCAAGCTGGACAAAATCGCCGGCCTGAAGCCCGCCTTCCTCAAGGACGGCACCATCACCGCCGCCACCTCCTCGTCGATCTCCGATGGCGCAGCGGCGCTGGTCCTGATGCGAGCCAGCACGGCCGCCAAGCTGGACTTGACACCGGTCGCCCGCATCGTCGGCCACACGGTGCATGCGCAAGAACCGGCTTGGTTCAGCACCGCACCGGCCGGAGCTATAGCCAAACTGCTGGCCAAGAACGACTGGGATGTCAAAAGCGTCGATCTGTGGGAAGTCAACGAGGCCTTTGCCGCCGTCACGATGGCGGCGATGGCCGAGTTCAACTTGCCGCACGAGATCGTCAACGTCAACGGCGGTGCGGTCGCGCTGGGCCACCCGATCGGCGCGTCCGGGGCCCGCATCATCGTCACCCTGATCGGCGCGTTACGCCACCGGGGCCTGAAGCGCGGTGTCGCGTCGCTGTGCATCGGCGGCGGCGAGGCGACCGCCATGGGCATCGAGCTGCTGTGATGCCAGCCGCCACAGCCACAGCCAAAGCCACAGTCAAGGGACAACAATGATACTTAGCGAAGACCACCGTGCCGTGCAAGACGCCGTGCGCGCTTTTGTGCAGGAGCAGATCGCCCCCAAAGCGGCCGAGTGGGACAAAACCCATCACTTCCCGGCCGCCGAGCTGAAGGGCTTGGCCAGCCTCGGTTGTTACGGCGTGGCCGTGCCGAGCGACTACGACGGCGCTGGGCTGGACTATCTGGCCCTGGCCATCATCCTGGAGGAAGTGGCCGCCGGTGACGGTGCGACCTCCACCGTGGTCAGTGTCAACAACTGCCCATGCTGCTCGATCTTGATGGCCTTTGGCAACGAGGATCAAAAGCAGCGCTTCCTGAAGCCGCTGGCGCGCGGCGACATGCTCGGCGCGTTCTGCCTGACCGAGCCGCATGTCGGCTCCGAAGCCGGCGGCCTGCGCACCACCGCCGTGCGGGACGGCGATGCCTACGTCTTGAACGGCGTCAAGCAATTCATCACCAGCGGCAAAAACGGGGATGTGGCCCTCGTGATGGCGGTCACGGACAAGGCTGCAGGCAAGAAGGGCATCAGCGCCTTTTTGGTGCCCACGCAGACGCCCGGCTACATCGTGGCGCGCATCGAAGACAAGATGGGCCAGCACGCCAGTGACACCGCGCAAATCAATTTCGAAAACTGCCGCGTGCCCGTGGCCAACCTGCTCGGCACGGAAGGCCAGGGCTTGAAGATTGCGCTGTCCGGCTTGGAGGGCGGCCGCATCGGCATTGCGGCCCAGGCGCTGGGCATGGCGCGGGCTGCCTTCGAGGCCGCCTTGAAGTACAGCAAAGACCGGGTGACCTTCGGTCAACCGATCTTCAACCATCAGGCGATCCAGTTCAAATTGGCCGACATGGCGACCCAGATCGAGGCCGCGCGCCAGTTGATCTGGCATGCCGCCTGCTTGAAAGACGCCGGCCAGCCCTGCTTGAAGGAAGCGGCGATGGCCAAGTTGTTCGCCAGCGAAATGGCCGAAAAAGTCTGCTCCGACGCGATCCAAGTGCACGGCGGCTACGGTTATGTCAGCGACTTCCCCGTCGAGCGCATTTACCGTGACGTGCGGGTGTGCCAGATTTATGAGGGCACATCCGAAGTGCAGAAGATCTTGATCGGCAGAGCGCTCGCCCTTTGAGCAGGTCCGGCCGCGAGCCGTTTGTAATTTGTAGGGCGGATCGCGATCCGCGTGTTGCCGACCGTGCCACCCGTGTTGCGCGGCCGAAACTTCCCCGAGAGTCAGCACAAGCCCCAGTGCGCACAAGGCGGATTTGCACTACGGTGGCGTGATGCCAGATACCACCATCCCAGCAAGCGCCGCAGGGGCCACTCAACGTGGCCCCATCCATTTCTACTTCGACTTTTCTTCGCCCTATGCCTACATCGCTTCGGAATGGATAGAGGCGGTGGCGGCGCGCCACGGGCGGCGTGTGCAGTGGCATGCGGTATTGCTCGGCGCGACCTTTCAAGCGGCCGGGCTGAAGCCGCCGGTGGACTACCCACTCAAGCGCGAGTACGTGTTGCGGGACTTTGAGCGCAGTGCTCAGTTCGGCGGTCTGCCTTACCGGCAACCGGCCCAGTTCCCGATCCCGACCCAGAACGCGGCGCGGGTGTTCTGGTGGTTGAACGACCAAGACCCGGCCCGTGCCGCCGCCTGGGCACATACCGGCTTGCGCGCTTACTTCAACCGCGGCGTGGCACTCAACGACCCACTGGCTCTGCAAGCCTTGGCGGCTGAAAACGGGCTGGATGCCGAGGCCGCTGCAGCCGCCTGGCAAGACCCACAGTGGAAAGCGCGGCTGCTGGCCGCCAACGATGCGGCAATCGCCGCCGGCGTGTTTGGGGCACCGTTTTTCATCATTGACGGCGAGCCGTTCTGGGGCAACGACCGCCAAACGCAGATCGAGCGCTGGCTGTCCACCGGCCCGTTCAACGGTCGAATTTAGGGCGGCGACCGACTCAATCGCACAGATTTGTGCGATTAATAAATTAACAAAAGCTTTAATATTCGGTCATTTTCACGGTTTGAGCAGCTCAGCCGGTTGAATAATCGAGCGTCACCTCGGTGCGGCAACGCGCCGGGATGGGTCAGATACTCTCTGTTTTAAGGCCACGCTGTCATGCCCAAGAGTCCCAATGTTCTTCTGATGCCCGGCATTCACTTGATGCGGCGGCTGACCTTGCCGGTCAAGCTGATGCTGATGGGCTTGATGCTGGTGCTGCCCTTGCTGGTGACGACCGTGCGCACCTATCAGGCCGAGCGGGCCAATTGGGTGGCGGTCAAGACTGAAGCCGAGGGCGCGCGCTGGGTGGCCGAGCTGAACTTGCTGATTGCCAACCTGCAAAACCACCGTGGCCTGACGGCGCGGGTGCAGGCCGGTGACAAAAGCGCCGAGGCGGCGCGCGAGCTGACCCGTGAAAAGCTGGCACAGGGCTTGCGCGACCAAGAAGCGCTGGCCGCGCAGACGCAGCTCTTTGCGGTCCCGTCCGAATCGGCCGCCTTGCGTAGCGCGGTGCAGGAACTGGTGGCGGGTCGCCTCCCGGCCGAGCGGGCGGCGGCATTCGCTCTGCATGTCGACCTGGTCAACCGGGCTTGGCGCGTGCAAATGACGGTGGCCGAACTGTCCGGTCTGTTGCTCGACCCGGTGGCAGAAACCTATTACCTGATGGACATTGCCGTGCAGCGCATCGTCTTGTGGGGCGAGCCGATGGCGATCATGCGCGGTCAGGGTGCCGCTCTGCTGGTCACCGGCACGGCCACGCCGGTGGAACGCTCGGCCTTGCTGTCGCGTGCCGATGCAGTGCAGCGCGGCGTCGATGACGTCGCTTGGCTGGTGGGTGCTTTGCAGCGTGTCGGCGCGCCGCCGCCCCAACAATGGGAGGCCGCGCGTTCGGCCGGCGAGCAGTTCGTGCTGCTTGCGCGCAAGACCTTTGCTGCGGAAACCCTGTCCGGCACACCAGCCGAATATTTTGATGCCGGCAGCGCGGCGTTGAAAGCGGTCAACCTGTTGGCTGCCGAGGTCAACACCCGCTTGTCCGATCGCTTGCAGGAGCGGGCCGACCAGACGCGCCAGTTGATGTGGGTGGACTTGGCCCTGGCCATCACCGGCCTGCTCTTGGTCAGCTATTTCGCGATGGCTTTTTATGTCAGCTTCAGCAGCGCGTTAGTGGCGCTGCGCATGGGCATGGACGCGGTGGCCGACGGCGATTTGTCGCATCGTTTCGTGATCAGAGGCCGCGACGAGATGGCGCAGGTCGGTGTCGTGGTCGAGCGGATGAATGAGCGCTTGTCGGCGATGGTGGCTGAGATCCGCAGCAGCGCGGCACGGGTCGGCATGTCGGGCACGCAAGTGGCGGACAGCAGCTTGGCCCTGTCGCAGCGTACCGAAGAGCAGGCCAGCGGCTTGCGCCAGACGCTGGCCACGGTGCAAAGCCTCAGCGAAGCGGTGGCGGCCAATGCGGCGGCGGCGGCCGACCTGGACAACTTGTCCGGTGGCTTGCGCCGCGAGGCCGAGGCGGGCAGCCAGGAGATGCGCGACACGGTGCAGGGCATGGCGCAAATGGAGCGCAGCTCCAAACGCGTCGCCGAGATCATTGCGGTGATCGACGGCATCGCCTTTCAAACCAACATCCTGGCGCTGAATGCGGCGGTGGAAGCGGCCCGTGCGGGCGAGTCCGGGCGCGGCTTTGCGGTGGTGGCCTCCGAGGTGCGCTTGCTGGCCAAGCGCAGCAGCACGGCGGCCGGCGAGATCCGCGGACTGATTGGGCAGTCCGGCGAGCAGGTGTCGGCCTCGATGCAGCGCATCCAGCACGCCGGGCAGATGCTCGACGGTTTGGTGGTCGGCGTGCGCAGCGTGTCCGACGCCCTGCGCACGATTGCCGCTGCCAGCGCTCGCCAAAGCGCCGACCTGGAAGAAGTGACGCAAGGCGTGGGCAACCTCGACGAGATCACCCGCCAGAACGCGTTGATGGTGGATGAATCGAGCAGCGCGTCGCAAGACTTGGTGGCCCGCGCGCAGATGCTGTCCGGCGCGGTGGCCTCGATTCGTTTGCGCCAGGGCAGTGCCGATGAAGCGCAAGTCTTGGTGGAGCGTGCGCTGGCGCTGATCCAGTCGTCCAGCCTCGCGGCAGCCAGCGCCGAGCTGCATTCAAAGGACAGCGGTTTTGTCGACCGCGACCTCTACATCTTCGTCATCGACCAGCAGGGCGTGTACCGCCTGCACGGCGCTTCGGCCAAGATGGAGGGCCGACCGGTGCGCGAAGTGCCGGGCATTGACGGCGAGCGTTTCCTGCGCGATGCCTGGGAAGCCGCGGCCAAGGGTACCGGTTGGATCGAGTACAAAATCCAGAACCAGCAAACCGGCACCGTGCAGGCCAAAGCCTCCTTCATCGCCCGGCTCGACGCCAAGACCCTGATCGGCTGCG
>JBIIVZ010000070.1:0-8917 GCA_044339175.1 Roseateles sp. | reverse complement strand
AGTTTCAACAGCGAAGGGCTGTGGCAGGGCGTCGGTTCGGTCTCGGCCGGCGACCCGCTGGCACGCTTGTCGCAGTGGCGGGAGCTGCTGACCAAGGTGCAGGCGGAGGGTTTTTGAAAATCCAGGTCGGCATAAAACGGTACCGGTGTTGTTTAGCGTCATCGGTCTGTCGTCGACTTGCTCTTGGCGGCTGGTTTGACTGAGACACTTTGTTCAATTTTTAAAATATCCGTACTTTGCAAATCATGATCGGAAGAATGCCATGTCCTTGATGCGTCAAGTCTGGTTGTTGATGTTGGGCGTCGTCGGGCTGTCGCTGCTGGGTGGCGAGCTGGTGTCGGTCGTTTCGGTGCGGCAGTTGATGCAGACCCAGTTGCAGATCAAGAACAGCGACAACGCGGCGGCGCTGGCCTTGGCACTGTCGCAACAGCGTGGCGAGCCGGAGCTGATGGAGCTGTTGATCTCAGCCCAGTTCGACACCGGCTACTACCAGCACGTGCTGTGGCGCGGTGCGGACGGCAAGTTGGTTTTTGAGCGCGTTTCCGCGCGCCGGCCGGGCACGGCCCCGGCCTGGTTTGTCGCCTTGACGCCGATCGTCGTGCAGCCGGGCGTGGCCCAAGTGTCGAACGGCTGGAACGCCATCGGCTCGGTCGAAGTGCTCAGCCATTCGGCCTACGCGCATGACGAAATGTGGCGCAGCTTGGTGCGTTTGACTGGGCTGCTGGCGGCGGTGGGTTTGCTGGCCAGTGCGGCCGCGTGGGCAGCACTGCGTCGCATCCGGCGCCCGCTGGACAACGCGGTGGCGCAGGCAAATCGCATGGTCGAGGGCAACTTCACCCTCGTGGATGAGCCCGCCGTGCCCGAATTGAAGCAACTGACGCAGGCGATGAATTCGATGGTGCTGCGGGTCAAGTCGATGTTTGAAGCGCAGGCCGAGCAATTGCAGATCTTGCGCGTGCAAGCGCATTGCGACTCGTTGACCGGCCTGAGCTCGCGCAAGCATTTTTTGGCCGAGCTGGATTCAGCGCTCAGCCGCGACGAAGGGCCGGTGCGGGCCGGGCTGGTGTTGCTGCGCTTGCGTGATCTGGCCGGGCTGAACCAGCGCTTGGGCAGGCCGGCTACCGATCAAATACTGCTGGGGGTGGCGCATGCGGTGCTGGCCTACCCGGAACGTGTGCGCGGCTGCCTGGCGGGTCGCTTGAACGGCTCGGACTTCGCCCTCTGGCTGCCCGCACCCGGTGTTGCGACCGAGACGGCGCATGCTTTGGCCGAGGCTTTGCGGGCCAGCCTGCCGGCCTTCGGCGGCGGTGTCCAGGTGGCGCTGGGGGCCGTCGATCTGCCGCGTGAGCAGGCCGCAGGCGTTTGGTTTGGCGAGGCGGATGCGGCGCTGGCGCGGGCCGAAACGCAGCCCGGCTTCGTCGTCGAGGCGCGTGTCGTGCCGGCTGCTGCCGTGTCGGGCCAGCCTGCTCCCGCGGCCCAGTCGGCGGCTTTGCCACCCCACCACCAGC
This sequence comes from Roseateles sp., assembly GCA_044339175.1. Classification (GTDB taxonomy): domain Bacteria; phylum Pseudomonadota; class Gammaproteobacteria; order Burkholderiales; family Burkholderiaceae_C; genus Paucibacter_A. Next base: position 7,409 of record JBIIVZ010000070.1, on the reverse strand, counting down.
AAGGCGAGCGGGTGTGGCGGGCCCAGATCATTGCGGCCCTGAACGAGCGTCGCGTTCGCTTGGTGCAGTTCCCCCTGCTCGACCCTGCAGGCAAGGTTTTGCATCTGGAATGCCCGTTGCAGATGCAACTCGATCCGCAAGGTGAGTTTGAAGCCGCCACTCGTTGGTTGCCGCTGGCCGTGCGCAGCCGTTTGACCGCCGAGGTGGACTTGCTCGCCGTCATGCTGGCGCTGGATTCGATCGCTCGCGACGGCTTGCAGCGCTGCATCAATATTGCGCCGGCCAGCTTGTTGGACGGCACCTTCGTCCCGCGCCTGCGCGAGCTGGTGTTCCAGTCGCCACAACTGGCGCGCCGCCTGGGGCTGGAGCTGGCCGAAAGCGCCGCCATCCATCATTTCGACTTGTTGCAAGAGCTGGGTCGGCAGTTGCGCCCGTTGGGCGTCAAGCTGGGCCTGGAACATGCCGGTGCTGGGCTGGCTCATGTTGAGCGCCTCTATTTGGCCGGGCTCGACTATGTAAAGCTCGATGCCTCGGTGGTGGCCGGTGTGGCCGGTGACGCCGCCCGCGCCGCCTTCGTTCGCGGCATGCTGGTGATGCTACGCAGCCTCGCCCTGAAGGTCTACGCCGAGGGCGTTGTCGACGGACTCGACGTGCAAGCGCTGTGGGACTGTGAAGTCGACGGCGTCACCGGGCCTTGGGCTACCGCTCGGGTGCCTCAGGCCGGCGCGTAACGCGGGCCTCAGCCCTCACTCAGCCCACATCGGTGCAATGCAACTCGAACGGCCGGCCGAGGCGGCGGTCTTCGAAGAAGCGTTGCAGGGTTTCGCGTACGGTGCGGAAGGCCAAATCGTCCCAGGGGATTTCGTGCTCGTGGAAGAGCTTGGCTTCGAGGGTTTCGGGGCCGGGATTGAATTGGTCCGATAGCAGGCGGGCGCGGTAAAAGAAGTGGATCTGCCCGACCTTGACCACGTTGATCAGGCAGTACAGCGGCTGGATTTCAATCTGCGCGCCGGCTTCTTCATCGGTTTCCCGCATCGCACCTTGCTGCGCTGTTTCACCGAGTTCAAGAAACCCGGCAGGCAGCGTCCACAGGCCCAAACGCGGCTCGATGGCCCGGCGGCACAGCAGCACTTGATCGCCGTAAATGGGCAGCGTGCCCACCACATTGATCGGGTTTTGGTAGTGCACGACAGCGCAGGCCGAGCAAGTGGCGCGTTCACGGTTGTCGTCCGCCGGCAGCTGGTAGCTGACCGACGCACCACAATCGGGACAGAATTTGAGTTGTCGAGGGAGCCACATCGCTTCAGTGTAGCGGCGCTCATGGCATCATGCTGCGCATGGAAATGTTCAGCTATTTTCGCTCCTCGGCTTCCTACCGCGTGCGCATCGCGTTGGCGTTGAAGGGGCTGGATTACGACTACCGGGCCGTTCACTTGGCGCGCAACGAGCAATTCGAGCCGGCCTTTGCCAGTGCCTCGATCTCCCGTTTGGTGCCCTTGCTGCGGCTTGACGACGGCGATGGCGATGGCGAAAAGCAGGGCGGCACCTGGCTCAGCCAATCGTTGGCCATCATCGAATATCTGGACGAGACCCACCCGGCCCCGCCGCTGTTGCCGGCCAGCGCCATCGGTCGCGCGCAGGTGCGGGCGCTGGCGCAGGACATCGCTTGTGAAATCCACCCGCTGAACAACCTGCGCGTGCTGCGCTATCTGGTCAAGGAAATGGGTGTGGACGAGGACAACAAGCTGCGTTGGTACCGCCATTGGGTGGACAGCGGCTTGGCCGTGGTGGAGCAGCGGCTCAAAGTCAGTGCCGGACAGTTTTGCCACGGCGACACACCGGGCTTGGCCGACTGCGTGCTGGTGCCGCAAATTTACAATGCCCAGCGCTTCGATTGCCGGCTGGACGCTCTGCCCGAGGTGATGCGGGTATTTGAAAACTGCATGGCGCTGGACGCCTTTTCCAAGACTCATCCGTCGGTCTGCCCCGATGCTGAATAAGCCGGTGCGGCTGGAGTCGGCCGAGCCGGGCCTGCATGCCGACTGGCTGCGCCCCGCTTGGGATGCGCCCCATGTCCGCGCTTTCATGACAACGCGTGCTGGCGGCGTCAGCCAGGGGCCGCACGCGAGCATGAATGTCGGCGCTGCGGTGGAGGATTCGGCGGCAGCAGTCACGCAGAACCGCTTGCTGGTCAGCCAGGCGCTGGGTGCGCCGGCGGTGTTCATCTGGCAAGTGCACGGCACTCAGGTGTTGCGCTTGCAGCCCGAGCAAGCGTTGCCCGGTGCCGAGGCAGTGCAGGCCGATGCGGCCATTTGCACCACGCCGGGTTTGGGCGTGGCGATTCAAGCGGCCGATTGCTTGCCGGTGCTGTTTGCCGCACCGGGCGGTGTGGCCGGTGCCCATGCCGGCTGGCGCGGGCTGGCGGGCGGGGTGCTAGAGAACACGGTGTCCGGCCTGTGCGCTGCGGCGCGTTGCCGGCCGGACGAGATTCAAGCGTGGCTGGGTGCTTGCATCGGCCCGCAGGCTTTTGAGGTGGGGCCTGAAGTGCTGGAGGCCTTTGGGGCCACCGCGGGTGCCAGCGCTGATTTTGTCTATCAAGCCAATGCGGCCGGTGAGCCACGCTGGCGCGCCAACCTACCGTCCCTGGCCAAGCAGCGCTTGCAGGCACTGGGCTTGACGCGCATCAGCGGCGGTGGCTGGTGCACTTACACACAGCCCTCACGGTTCTTTTCGTTCCGGCGCGAGCGACTCAGCGGCCGCATGGTCGCCGCCATCGCCCTGCGTTGAAGGGGGGATGACGGCGGCTTCGGCTGCTGCTGCTGTGGCCATCGCCTGCGCTTCGGCACGGCGGCGCGCCTTGCCCCGGCTGGGTGCGCCCATCAGGTAAAGCAGAATTGAAATCGGCAAGACGCCGTATAAAAGAAAAGTGATCAGCGCGCCTAAAAGACTGCCCTGGCTACTGGTAGCCTCGGCCAGAGCCATCAGGACGGCGACATAGCCCCAAGCGATTGCAACCAGGTACATGTGATGTCATCGAAAAGTAAGTGAAACAGGTTACAACACCGGGGCAGTGCGGTGTGGCGAGGGACTTGTCAGAACGAGTCACCGTGCGTTCAAGCGAGAGGGCGAAGCCCAAGCGCTGGAACCGGGTTGGACAGTTTGCGGTCTTTCCCCCATTCGCCATGAATACAGTTTGAGGAGACATATGACACGCAAGACCAAAGCTACGGCCGCAGCGGCCGAGGACATCAAGCCCGCCCGCAGCAAAACCCGCAGCGCCGCCAGCGCACCCAGCAAGGCCAAACCGGCGGCTGAAGCGCCCGCTGAAGCCAGCCCCGCTGCTGCCGCTGCTGAAGCCGAAACAACTGCAACAACAGCAGCAGCAGCAGCAGCAGCAGCAGCTGCTTTCGATCCCTCGCTGAACTCGGCCACCGAGGCGATGTCCGGCATGGCGGCCGGCCTGGGCGATATGTGGAAAACGATGTCGGGGCTGAAAATCCCCGCCAGCGCGATGAGCAGCTTGCAAGCCGACTATGTGAAGCAGGCCACCGCGCTGTGGAACTCATCGCTGCAGGCCGACAAAGCGCCGGCCGCTGCGGCTGCCGTGCCGGACCGCCGGTTCTCGGCCCCGGCCTGGAGCGCCAACCCGGCCAGCAACTTTGTGGCTCAGCTGTACTTGCTGAACTCGCGCACCTTGCAGCAAATGGCAGCCAAGGTCGAGGGCGAGGAGAAGTCCCGCCAACGCGTGCAGTTCGCGGTGCAGCAGTTTGTCGATGCCGCGTCGCCGAGCAACTATTTAGCCCTCAACCCTGAAGCGCAGGCGCTCGCCTTGCAGACCAAGGGTGAGAGCTTGTCCAAGGGCATGCAGCAGCTCTGGAGCGATGTGCAGCGCGGTCATGTGTCGCAAACCGACGAGAGTGCGTTCGAGGTGGGCCGCAATGTGGCCACCAGCGCCGGCGACATCGTGTTCGAAAACGACTTTTTTCAGTTGATCGAATACAAGCCGCTGACCGCGCAGGTCTACGAGCGGCCGCTGTTGATGGTGCCGCCCTGCATCAACAAGTACTACATCCTCGACCTGCAGCCGGACAACTCGCTGATCCGCTATGCGGTGGAGCAGGGCCACCGGGTTTTTGTGACCAGTTGGCGCAACCCGGACGACAGCTGCAAGGCCTGGACCTGGGACGACTACATCGAGCAAGCGGCCATCAAGGCGATCTCGGTGGTGCAGGAAATCAGCGGCTGCAAGACGATTGACACGCTGGGCTTTTGCGTCGGCGGCACGATTTTGTCGACCGCTCTGGCGGTGCTGGCCGCACGCGGCGAGCAGCCGGCCGAGAGCGTCACCTTGTTGACGACCTTGATCGACTTTTCCAGCAACGGCATCCTCGACATTTTTGTTGATGAAGCCTCGGTACACAAGCGTGAAACCACGCTGGGCCCGTTGGCACCGAAGGGCCCGGCGCTGCTGAAAGGCCAGGAGCTGGCCACCACCTTCAGCTTTTTGCGCCCGAACGATCTGGTCTGGAACTATGTCGTGGGCAACTACCTGAAGGGCGAGGCACCGCCGGCCTTCGACTTGCTGTACTGGAACGGCGACTCGACCAATATGTCCGGGCCGATGTACTGCTGGTATTTGCGCCACACCTATTTGCAGAACGAATTGAAGATCCCTGGCCGTTTGACGGTGTGCGGCGAAAAGCTCGACCTGGGCAAGATCAAAGCCCCGTTCTACATTTACGGCTCGCGCGAAGACCACATCGTGCCTTGGGACGCCGCCTACCGTTCGACCCAGGTGTTCAAGGGCGAAAAGCGCTTTGTGCTGGGTGCGTCGGGCCATATTGCCGGCGTGATCAACCCACCATCAAAGGGCAAGCGCAGCCATTGGTTGGGCAAGACTGACGCCTTGCCGGCCACCGCCGAGGCCTGGATGGCCGGCGCGAATGAACTCAAAGGCAGTTGGTGGACCGATTGGTCCACTTGGTTGGCCAGCCATGCGGGCGCTCAAAAGGCTGCCCCTAAAACACCCGGCAACCGCCAATACACAGCGATCGAGCCGGCACCCGGCCGCTACGTCAAACAAAAAGCTTGAACCTCAATTTCTAACGGAGTAAGACATGACTGACATCGTGATCGTTGCGGCGGCGCGTACCGCCATTGGCAAATTCGGCGGCAGCCTGGCCAAGACCTCGGCCGTGGACTTAGGTGCCACCGTGGTGCGCGACCTGCTGCGCCGCAGCGGCTTGGACGGGGCACAAATCAGCGAAGTGATCTTGGGGCAGGTTTTGACCGCCGGTGCGGGCCAGAACCCGGCGCGCCAGACCGTCATCAAGTCCGGCCTGCCCAACACCATCCCCGGTTTCACCATCAACAAGGTCTGCGGCTCCGGCCTGAAGGCGGTGATGTTGGCCGCCCAGGCGATTCGCGACGGCGACTCGGAAATCGTCATCGCCGGTGGCCAGGAAAGCATGAGCTTGAGCGCCCATGTGTTGCCGGGCTCGCGCGATGGTCAGCGCATGGGTGACTGGAAGCTGGTCGACACGATGATCGTCGACGGGCTGTGGGATGTGTACAACCAGTACCACATGGGCATCACGGCCGAGAACGTGGCCAAGCAATACGGCATCAGCCGCGAAGCGCAAGACGCGCTGGCCTACGGCTCGCAGCAAAAAGCCGCTGCCGCCCAAGACGCCGGCCGCTTCAAGGATGAAATCGCCGCAGTGACGATTCCGCAGAAGAAGGGCGACGCGATCATTTTCGACGCCGACGAATTCATCAACCGCAAGAGCAATGAGCAAGCGCTGGCTGGCCTTCGCCCCGCCTTCGACAAGACCGGCAGCGTCACCGCCGGCAACGCCTCGGGTCTGAATGACGGTGCCGCCGCGCTGATGATCATGTCCGCCGCCAAGGCCAACAGCCTGGGCCTGACGCCGCTGGCACGCATCGCTTCTTACGCCAGCGCTGGACTCGACCCGTCCATCATGGGCATGGGCCCGGTGCCTGCCGCCCGCAAGGCGCTGGAGCGCGCCGGCTGGAAGGCGCATGACCTCGACTTGCTGGAAATCAACGAAGCGTTCGCCGCGCAAGCCTGCGCCGTGCACCAGGAAATGGGCTGGGACCTGAGCAAGGTCAACGTCAACGGCGGCGCGATTGCGCTGGGCCACCCGATCGGCGCGTCCGGTGCCCGCATCCTGGTGACCCTGCTGCACGAAATGCAGCGCCGCGATGCCAAGAAAGGCATTGCCTCGCTGTGCATCGGCGGCGGCATGGGCGTGGCACTGACGGTCGAGCGCTGAAGTTTTTGAGCGCGACAGCGCGCTCCAGGCCAGCTTCCGAATGAAGCAGATTTGTTGCATCTGTAGCTTTAGGGAGCACTAGGGGCAACCCGCTTGACCGGATTCCGGGCTTGCGTGAGCCTGTTAACGCGTCTTCTTCTAAATTGAGACCTGTCGTTCAGGGGCGTAGGACGCCGCTCTCGGGACGACAAAGCAAAGCAATGGAAAATTGATATGAGCCAGAAGATTGCATATGTGACCGGCGGTATGGGTGGCATTGGGACGTCGATGTGTCAGCGTTTGCACAAAGAACGTTTCAAAGTCATCGCAGGTTGCGGCCCCAGCCGTGACTTCGATAAATGGCTGAACGAGCAGTCGGCGCTGGGCTACACGTTTTATGCGTCGGTTGGCAACGTGGCTGACTGGGATTCCACCGTCGGTGCCTTTGCCAAGATCAAGGCCGAGCACGGCCCGATCGATGTGCTGGTCAACAACGCCGGTATCACCCGCGACGGCCTGTTCCGCAAAATGAGCCGTACCGATTGGGACGCGGTGATGGACACCAACCTGAACTCCATGTTCAACGTCACCAAGCAGGTGATTGAGGACATGCTGGAGAAGGGCTGGGGCCGCATCATCAATATCTCTTCGGTGAACGGTGAAAAGGGGCAGTTCGGCCAGACCAACTACTCGGCTGCCAAGGCCGGTATGCACGGTTTCACGATGGCGCTGGCGCAAGAAGTGGCCTCCAAGGGCGTCACGGTCAACACGGTCAGCCCGGGCTATATCGGCACCGACATGGTCAAGTCCATCCGTCCCGATGTACTGGAAAAAATCGTTGCCACTATCCCGATCAAGCGTTTGGGCACGCCTGAAGAAATCGCCTCCATCGTCGCTTGGCTGGCCGGTGAAGACTCCGGCTTCACCACCGGTGCCGATTTCAGCTGCAACGGCGGCTTGCACATGGGCTGATGCGCCCAGCGCATTGCGCGGGATCGCTGAGAAGCTGATCCCGCGCTGCCGGGCTTGAGGCCCGGTTCACCCACCTGCTGCGCCACTCGGCCGGCAGGTCTGACAGCCAAAGCTCGGTTTCCCGAGCTTTGGCTTGAGCCGCCGGTCCGGCAAGGCGGCCCA
>JBIIVZ010000069.1:0-8937 GCA_044339175.1 Roseateles sp. | reverse complement strand
TGCCACGCTGATCTTTCTCCGCCGGGCCGCCTTCACGGCTCGCTCCCAGGTTCGGATTCACGATTGACCCCTCCGCCGCCTTGGTTGACAAGGCGGCGTTGTCGTTTGGGCGCGGCTCAGCCAGTTCAAGCTCACGACCGGATTGCGTTCTTCGAACAGGATCTCCAGGCACAAGGTTGCCGGCCGCATCTGCTGATTTGGAGCCGGGGCCGGTGGACGGATCAAGGCGAAGTCGGCTCTGGCCAGCCCCGCTGTGACAGCATCGACAAAGGCGGCTTGTACTTGCTGTTCGGCCTCGTTGTCGTTTGCGCTTTGCAGCGAAGCGAAATGGCCCTGCGCGTCGAGCTGCACCATCACCCGCAGCAGCAAGCGGCCGCTTGGCAGCGGCGCATCTGGGTAATCGATAGAAATATCGCCTGCGTCGACAGGCCCCCAGCCTGCCTCCTCCTGCAGGGCGGTTTTCTCTTGACGGGCGGAATCCTGGATCGCGCTCTGCTCAGATCTTGCCGCCGGCTGCGCCTTGGCCGCTGGCACCAACTGGCTTTTGGGTATCTGCACGACTTGCAGGGCGGCCCGCCGAGTTGACCCTGCTTGGCTGTGCGTTGGCGTCGGCTGCTCCAGCGAAAACAGCAGCAGCCCATGCAGCAAGACGGCCAGCAACAGGCAAGGCCAAAGCCCTGCGGCTGACATGCTGCGCGTTGACGCTGACCGGCTAGCCATAGGCTCAGTTCTGGATCAGGTCCCGCCAGGACAAGCGGCGGGTGGTGGACAAGCTGGGCTCCACCGGCGTGGGTGTCGCGACCGTGCGGTTGTCCGACAAACGGCTGACGCTGATCACCTTGTTGTTGGGCAGCTTCACCAAGGCCGGGCGGGTGGCGATGGCGTCGCCGAGCGACACGCTGACTACGCTCTTGGAGACCGAAATCGGCGCGCCGGTGCGGTAGTCCAGGAAGTTCGCATAGCTGGAGCCGCCCACTTTGCAGACATTGCCCGACTCGATCACGTTGGAGTTGACCACCAGCGTGCCCAGCGCCAATTGCGGGTCGGTGTTGACGCGTTCTTGACTTTGCGGCAGGTCGACATACCAGCCGCCGTCGACCGACAGGTTGACCGGGTTGGGCGTGGCGTTCAAGCGCACGTCCGAGCCGGCGCTGCATACGGGGCTGCCTGCCGGGCACGCACCGACGGTCAGCACTTGGGCGACGAATTTGTTGACCGGCGTGCGCGGGTTGCCGAAGTTTTGCGCGTCCAGGCGGTCCTTGATGGCATAGATCGACTGCACGGTGGCGTCGGCCAAGTCGCTCAAGCCGAGATAGCGGCCGGTGCCGATGTAGACCATGGCCATGCCGCCCACATCGCCCAGCTCCGGCCTGGAGGTGATGGCCTGCACGTCGCCTGCGGGGGATTTCAAGCTGGCCAGCAACTGCGCGTCGTAGCCCGCCGTACCGACATTGTTGTTGACATCGAAGCGCCAGACATTGCCCAGGTTGTCGCCGGCATAGACGCGCTTGATCGTGTTGTCCAGGTCGCCGTTGTCGACCCAGCCGCGCAGATGGGCCAGCCCGCTCGGCGTGGCGCTGCTGCCCACCCCGGTATCGATGCTGCGGATCAAACTGCCGTCGGCCGCGTTGAGAACGAACAAGCGGCCACGGCCGTCGCCAGGCGACACATTGTTGTAGCCGGAGCCGAAGAAGACGGCCCAACTGCCATCGCTCAGCTGTCCGATCTCGGGCTTGCCCATGGTCAGGCCCAAATTGTCGTTGGTGAATTCCCACATCAGCTGGGGGTCGCTGGGGTTGGTGACGTCGATGGCGTAGTACGACCGTCCACCGGCCCCCAGGCCGCCGACCAATAACGTGCGCCACTGTGTGCCGTCATAGATGTCCTGCACGGCCGGCGTGCCGTCCACAAAGTATTCATGCTTGGTGGCGTATTCCTTGTCCGCCAAACGGTACAGCTTGGCCAGCATCGGCGTGGGCACAAAGGCCCAGACTTCCGCGCCCGTCTCGGCATTGATCGCATGCAGCATGCCGTCGTTGGCACCGACGTAGACCATGCCCGTGCGCGCGCTGACGGCCGTTTTGTGCGCAGCATAGCCTGCCGCTGTGTAGTTGAAGGCCGCTTGCTTCACGTAGACGGCTTCGGAGCTGACGATGTCGCCCAGCAAATGCACGCGCTGGCGGAAGTAGCGCGCCGGCTGGCTGATTTCACCCTCATTGCTGCGCTCCCCACGGATGAAGTTGACCAGCGCCTGCCCGGCCGCTGCCGCTTGGTCGGTGGCCGAGACGCAGTAGATGCCGAAGCTGCAGAACTGGCTCAGCGCGCGGCCGCTTGCCGTGATGTAGCTGAGCGAGAAATTGGCGCGCTCATCGGCCGTCAAATTGCCCCAGTCGAAGGGCTTGCGTTTTTTGTCCGCTGCGGCCGAGAACATATAGAGCGTGCGGCTGGTGTTGGCATTGATCAGGTCGCGCGCCGACCAGTCGCTCTGCAGGGCGTTCACCGTGCCCAGCTCGACGTCGATGCGCTGGCTGATCAGGTCGCCCGACCATTCGCCCGAGCTGAAGTTGGAGACGAACAGCTGGTTGTCGCCCGCCGCCACATTCGGGTTGCTGGTGGTGGCGGCCGCTGCCGCCTTGGTTTGCACGTCGATGGCGGCCAGGGCGACAGCCAGACCGGTGAACAGCGTGGTCGGGTCGGAGGCGCTGAAGTAAGTGCCGCCGCCATTGACAGCCGCGTGCCACAGGTCGTCGATGGTGGTCAGCGTGTTGCTCACCGGCACCGGCCAGTTACAGCTGCCACTGGTTTGCCAGCTGCATACGCCGGCGGAGGGGTTGGCGGTCACGCCTTCCTTGACGGCGTAATAGTCGCCGCTTGCATCGCTCAGATAGCCGGGGCGGAACTGCATGAAGCCCGAGGCTCCCAGGCCTAGAGTGAAGGTCTTCATCACCTGTTTTTCGTTCGGTTTGGTGGCCAGGTCGGTGCTGTTGCCGCAAACGTCGTCACCGGTGCCATTACTCTTGCAGGCGGCAGTGCCGGTGGTGCCATTGCGCGAGTCCGTTTCCACGTAGTAGGCGGCCACATCCGCCAAGGTGTTGGCGGTGGCTGTGCCGTCCAGGCGCGGGCGAGTCAAGCCGGAGTCCTGGCCGCCGATGTCGGTGCTGCCGTCCAACTGCTTGGGGTTGCTGCCTTCGTTCCAAAAACCGTCGGTGGACAGGATGGTGAAGTTGCGTTGGCAGGAGTAGAGCATCGGGTCTTTGACCGTGCTGCCGTTCAATGTTGTGCTATTGAGCCGGCCTCCGTAGAGCCTGCCGGCGGTGGACAGGGCGGTGCGCAGCGGCGTTGAGTTGTTTGGCTTAGCGCGCGTCAGCTTGCTGAACCAGGTTGTTTTTTGCGTGCTCTCGAAGGTGTCGAGGTTGAGGAAATCGGACCCGGTGTTGTTGTTGATGCTCAGATAGCCGACACGCCGGTTGTTTGCCACTGGCGCAAAGGCGCGGGTGGCCGAGGACTTCATCGACTGCATGCGCGTGTGGTAATAGGTCCACCAGTTGGCGAAATTGGTCATCTCTTCGGCGTAGCTGCAGCTGGCGCCGGCGCAGTCTGTGCGGCTGCTGGCCTTGGGGTAGATGGTGCGAGCCGGGATGATGTCCACGCGCTCGAAGCTGCCGGGGAAGCCTGCTGCAGCGGCCGGCACGGCGGCCACTGCAGCCACATAGCCACTGAAGACGGGCGTGCTGGCGGTGACGTTCAGCGTGCAAGTGGTCGGCGTGCGCGTGAAGCTCACTGTGGCCGCATTGATATTGGCCCCGGCCGGCGCGGTGATCTTGACTGTGCGCCCGCCGCCGGACGCGGTGGCGGCGAAGCCGCTGCCGCCCAAATTGATTTTCGACGCCATCGAATTGCCCAGCGTGTCCCGGTCGCTGGTGCTGCTGGTGTTGCTGCCCAGCAGGTTCACCCCGTTGACGGTCACCGCCGTCACCGCCAGGCTGCAGCTTGGGTTGCTGATGGTGAATTGAGCTGTGGAACGGGTCTCGGCCACTGCCGCCTTGCCTGCGGTTGCTGCGCTGAAGTATTTGGTCGGGTAGCGCAGCTGTGCGTAGGTGCCGGTCCGTACCGCTTGGCAGGACCCGGCGGCCGGGGTGTTGGCTCGGGCATTCGTATCGGTGTTGCACCAGCGTACCGGAGCCGGGAAGGTGAACTCAGCCGACGCCGAGGCTTTGCAATTGCGCAGATTGTCGGAGTCGCAATATTCGGACGGCAAGATGTTGTAGTAATGCGGGCCCCAGTCGCGCGCCTCGGTCGTGGCTGCGTTCGGCAGGCCGATAGCCATCAATCCGCTGCCGCTGGCCGTGGTTTCCCGGAATACGGTGTAGTTGTTGCCCCCCACCGTGCCGGGCAAGACGTAATTGCCGTTGCGCAGGCAGTTGGTGTAGCTGCTGTCGGTGCACCAGGCGGTGTCCGGGTAGCTGGTGAGCAGGTTGATGGAGTTGCTGTTCTGCACTTGGTAAGCATCAATGAGAACGCTGGTCCAGGCGCTGGTGTTGGCGGAAGTTTGCGATGGGTAGTCCGTGCCGGTGGCATCCACTGGCGGTAAATAGCGCGTAGTCGGGTTGTAGGCCATGCCGTTGAAGCTAGCGCTCAGGAACGGCGGGTGGCCGCGCCAACTGCCGAACGGTGCCGCGCCGCTCCAGCAGGCAATGCTGCTCAGGCCGCTGCCGCCTGCATTCCGGCAGCAAGGGCTGCTGAAACTGCCGCTGCTGGTGCCAGTCGCTCCGGCCGACCGGCACACGCTGCTGGAGATGTGATCGGGCATGAAGTCCCAGCCCATCGAGCCAGAATCGTCCAGGATGAAGAGCAGGTTGGCCTTCACGCTGCTGGGCGAGGACACCAGCAGCGGTGCATTGGAGATGTCGGTCGTGGCTGCGTGCGCAGGGGCTGCGAGGCTCAGCACTGCACTCAGCGCGAGGCCAAGCAGAGGCGTAAACAGACGAACAAGCTGGTGGGGACGGGCAAAGCCGATCGATGTGAAAAATGACTTCATGGCAACCTCATTTGCTGTCTTCGGGGGCGCGTCACATCGCAACGACGGCCTGCACAAAGCTGACCGCATTGCGCGGGCCCTGCACGCGCACGGTGATGCGGTAATAGGTTTGGTTGGGCACTTGCAACTTGGCCGCACCGCCGGATTTGCTGCTGGTCTGCACGGAGGCACCGAGCGACGTCGAGGCCTCGCAAGCGCTGTTCAGCGCATCGCCGACCGTATTGCAGAGCCGGTGGATGGCGAAGGCGACTTGGTTGCCTGCCGCGTCGACGGTCAAGTTGTTGACCTGGTTGTTGGCGATCAGCGTGCCGACCCAGAAGGCTTCCCAGGTCTGGCCGGCGCCCGGGTCTTCCCGTCTGGCCATGTAGTTCAAGCTGCCGCCACCGGCGGATAGGTTGCCGAACAGCGTGTTGGCCAGCACCGGCGGGCTTTGTGTCACCAGTTCGCGCGACTTCTGCTCCAGCCAGGCGACGGCGGCTTCAATGCCCACATCGGCCGACTGGGTCGCCGATTGCTGAAACGCCAGATTGGTGGCCACCCGGTTGCTGGTCAGCACCGAGCGCATCAGGCCGATGGCTGCCAGCGACATCGCCACCAGCACAATGATGGACAGCAGTAGCACCACGCCGCGTTGCTGCAAGCGCTGGCCGACCCCGACGATATGCGGACAAGTTTTCAACATCCCTGCAACACTCCTTGCCAGGCCACATTGCGCAACGGGACCGTCGTCTCGAAGGTCTTGTAGCGGTATTGCTGCCCGCCTGCGGGCAAGTTGATCGGCGTGCTGGCCCCGGCGGCCCAGGTCGGGGCGACGGCGGTGACTGCAGTTTTCTCCAGCTGGCCGCTGCGTACGACGACCACCAGCCGCGCCGCCATCACCCGGGCCCAGCCGCAGGCGGTGGCCGGTGTGGTCTGGTCATAGCCATCGACGATACCGTCCATCGTGACCGAGTTGTCTTGGCCATATTCGGCCCGCAGGCTGACCACGCCGTCGGCAATTTCGGGCCAGTTGGCGGCCAGCGCGGAGCGGCAATCTTGGGTCAGAAAGTCGCAGGCGGTCAGACGGCCATTGCGTACCGCATAAGCCGCAATGCGCGAACCGACACCCCAGTTGTATAGCGTGCCATTGGCGGCAGCTGCCAGGCCGACGCTGACCGTCACGTTGGGGGCGACCGGCGCGGCCGCGACGGTAGTCAAACTGAGCGCGCAAAGCAGTTGCCGGGCAGCCGGCGCGGCGATGACTTGGTCGTTCAGGCGGAAGGCCGAGGCGGTGGTGACCGAATAGCTGTTGGCCGATGGCTGAGCGTTGATGCGGTCACCGTCCGGCGAGCCGCGGCCGGCACCGTAGGCTACCAGCAAGGTGTCGGTGCCAGCGTCACCGGCCGGAATACCGGCATGGTTGATGGTCAGTGGAGCCAGCGCGTTGACCGTCCAGCCGGCCGGCAGCGCCAGATTGCAGCCCATCAGGTTGATGTTCGATAAGCCTTGACCTGCTTGGCGCAGGTCGCGCTGCAGCAAAGTCAGGGCAATCGAGCCCGTCGTTTGCGCGTCGTCGCCGCCGGTGGTGGTGCGGCGCGACCCTTCGGACAGCCGGAACACCTGCATCACGACGATCACCGCCGCCATCGCCAGCACGATGCCGACCAGCAGCTCTATCAGGCTGAAACCGTGTTGCTGACGGCCGCGTGATGAACCGCAGCGTGAGCTTGAATTGATGGCGCGCACCGGGCTCCCCTATTTGATTTCGGTCACGACGACCAAGTTGCGCGGCGGGTCGCCCACCGGGTCGCCGGGCAGTTTCCACTGCAAGGTGATGGTCACCCGGTTGCTGGCGGTCAGCCCGACGGCGGCGGCACTGGCCGCGCCAATCAGCGCGGGCAATGGGTTGATTTGGGCGATAGCGACCACCGGCGGATGCGCGGCCACGCCGGGCAAGTTGGCGGCCACACGGGTTTGCCATGCGGTGAACCGCGGTCCGCCCGCTGCGCTGCCGAAGGCCGCGCTGAGTGCGGCAAAGCCGCGGTCGGACACCCACATCTGCCCGATCAGCTCGTTCGCCAGCAGCGTCGCGTCGGCGCGGTACTTGGCCTGGCCCGACTGTTTGACCGCATTCGCCTGCAGGCCGACCAGCCCCAGCACGCCGAGCGCAAAAATCAGCACGGCAATCAACACTTCCAGCAGCATGAAGCCGCTGTTGAGCTTGGCCCTTTGTGAATGGCAAGGCATGGCGTTTTCCTCCTCAGCAGGCCTGCGGATCGCCGGACGGGAGGCGTGGGTTGCACATGCGCACTTGGCCGGCCGGTGAAACTTGTACCCGCAGGCAGGTCAGCTCACCGCCGTCGCTGGCGCAGTCGCCGGCGGTCGGGTTGCTGACATCAATGCTGATGGCGGCGTTCGGTGTCGGCGTTAAGCGGCCCAGACCGTTGAAGGTCATGGCGGCGGCGCTGGCCAGCACAGCGGTGGCACCGGAGCCTTCGCTGGCATTGCGCACCTGCAGAATGCCGGGCTGAACGGTGTCGGACGGGGCGGTTTGGCAGCCGCCCTCGACGGAATCATCGGCCGAGGCGGTATCGACAATGTCCACCACCCAGTGGCTGCCGCTGGTGCTGATCACGCAATCGCTGGCCAGCGTGGTGGTCAGCTGAAAGCGCACCAGGCTGTTGCGGGTGGTGGCTTCGGACTTCGCATATTGCAGGCCCGCCACCAACGCTTCGCTGGTGACCCTGATGCGGCTGTTTTGCAACCAGGTCGAAAAATTCGGTGCGGCCAGCGCCATCAGCACACCGGCGATGCTCAGGGTGACCATCGCTTCGATCAGGCTCAGGCCCTGGCTTGGCCTTCGGCGGTTGCGGGCCGGCGTCAACATGCGCCGCCCTTTTTGCTGATCCAGCAATTGGCGGATGTCGCCCAGCCGGTCGGGACGGCCGATGTGGCTTTGCTGCCAGCCTGGTTGACCGTGTACGTGAAGCCGCTCATCGTGTCCTTGCCGACCGCTTGCAAGGCGAAGGCCGTGGCGCTCGACGACGCGCAGGAGAAGTCGAAGTGCCGGCTGCTGTCGCTGTCGGCGCTGCAGCCGGGCGCGCCGACATAGCTGCGGTTGTCTTGAAAATATTGCTCCATCTGGACTTGCAAGAAGGCCAGGCGGGAGGTGGCGTCGGGGATCTTGCCGCGCACCACATAGTCGGTATAGGCCGGCAGTGCGACGGCCGAGAGGATGCCAATGATGGCCACCACGACCATCAGCTCGACCAGCGTGAAGCCGCCCGAGCGCGGGCTGATCCGGGCGTTGGCAAGGCGGGGTGCAGTGCGGGGTGCAGTGCGGTCGGCAGATCGGGGCTGGGCATGTGACAAGGCTTGCATCAAGGGTTCTCCGTCGTTCAGTGATTGTGGAATTCGGGCGTGTTGTGCGACTTGCCGCTCGTCGGCGGCTGTAAAACGCTGGTCGGCTTGGCGGTGCATTGTGTGAAATAACGCACGCCGGCAGGGCGAGGGGCTGCGCTGTGAATGAGCCGCGCCGGCCTGGGTTGTCCCTGCCGCGCGCGTTTGAAGCCGCCGGGCTTCACACCCGCGACGCAGTCCACCGGTGGGGGGCAGCCGTCGCCCACTCGTACTTTCCCCTATGATGCAACCCTTTGTCTAGCGGGCCCCTGGGCCTCTCTTGCGAGCTACATGGGCCTTCCACATTCGGTAACTTCGGTAGTTTCAGTATCGGCAGCTCCGGCAACGGCTTTAGTCGAGTTGCGCGACGTTAGTTGCGGCTACGGTGATCGCATCATTCTGGAGAGCGTCAATTTGCGTGTCCCGCGCGGCAAGGTGCTGGCGCTGATTGGCACCTCGGGCGGCGGCAAGACCACCGTGCTGCGCTTGCTCGGGAGGCAGCTCCGGCCGCTCAGCGGGCA
>JBIIVZ010000179.1:0-5476 GCA_044339175.1 Roseateles sp. | reverse complement strand
TCGACTCGCCGGTGCAGAAATACCTGTTCTGCCTGAGCTTTGTCGCCCTGTTCGCCCTGCTGACTAAAAACCTCGTGCGCAGCTCCATCGGCCGTGAGTGGATGGCGATGCGCGACATGGATGTGGCGGCCGCCGTGATCGGCATCCGGCCGGTCTACGCCAAGCTGAGCGCCTTTGCCGTCAGCAGCTTCATCGTCGGTGTGGCCGGTGCGCTGTGGGGCTTTGTCCACCTGGGCTCCTGGGAGCCGGCCGCGTTCTCGATCGACCGCAGTTTTCAGCTGCTGTTCATGATCATCATCGGCGGGCTGGGCTCGGTCATGGGCAGCTTTTTCGGTGCCGCCTTCATCATCTTTCTGCCGATTTTGTTGAATCAGATTCCGGCTTGGCTGGGGCTTCCGCTGAGCACCGAAACGGCCTCGCACCTGGAACTGATGGTGTTCGGCTCGCTGATTATTTTCTTCCTGATCAAGGAGCCCCACGGCATCGCGCGGCTCTGGTCCACGGCAAAAGAAAAGCTGCGCTTGTGGCCCTTCCCGCATTGATGACCTCGCATTGATGACGACTCATTGATCAACGCCTCGTTGAACGCGCCTTAATGACTTCCCTCGCACCACAGAGTGCTTTATTCACCCCTCTGGAGACAGCCATGAAGATGAAGACCCTCGCGAATTACGCGGCCGCCGCCGCCCTCAGCGTCGCCACGCTGGCCGGGCTGGTCAGCCCTGCGGCAGTAGCCGCAGAAGCGAAAGAGCAGTTCTTTCCGCTGCTGGTTTATCGCACCGGCCCCTACGCACCCAACGGCACGCCCTGGGCCAATGGCAAGCAGGACTACATCAAGATGATCAATGCCCGCGACGGCGGCATCAACGGCGTCAAGATCACCTTTGAGGAATGCGAAACCGGCTACGCCACCGACAAGGGCGTCGAGTGCTATGAGCGGCTGAAGGGCAAGAACCCGTCCTTGTTCGACCCGCAGGCCACCGGCATCACGTTTGCACTGACCGACAAGGTCATCAAGGACAAGATCCCTCTGGTGACGCTGGGCTACGGCTTGTCTGCCTCCCAGGATGGCGGCGTGTTCAAGTGGAACTTTCCGCTGATGGGCAGCTACTGGACGGCCGCCGACATGCTGATCCAGCACCTGGGCAAAAAGGAAGGCGGGCTGGACAAGCTCAAGGGCAAGAAGATTGCTTTGGTCTATCACGACTCGCCGTTCGGCAAGGAGCCGATGCCGCTGCTGGAAGAGCGCTCCAAGATGCACGGTTTCGAGCTGGTCAAGATCCCGGTGACGGCGCCTGGCGTGGAGCAGAAGTCGGCCTGGTTGCAGGTGCGCCAGCAGCGTCCGGACTATGTGCTGCTGTGGGGTTGGGGCGTGATGAACTCCACCGCGCTGAAGGAAGCGCAAGCCACCGGCTACCCGCGCGACAAGATGTACGGCGTCTGGTGGGCCGGTGCCGAGCCTGATGTGAAGGGCGTGGGCGACGGTGCGGCCGGTTACAACGCGCTGGCCTTGAACACCTCGGGCCAGCAGCCCAAGGTGATCCAGGACATCCTCAAATACGTGCACGCCAAGAACGAGGGCACCGGCCCGAAGGACGAAGTGGGCACTGTCCTGTACACCCGCGGTTTGATCATCCAGATGTTGGGAGTCGAGGCGGTGCGGCGTGCGCAGGAGCGCTTCGGCAAGGGCAAAGTGATGAGCAGCGAACAAGTGCGCTGGGGCTTGGAGAACCTGGCGCTGGACCAGAAGAAGCTCGATGCCTTGGGTTTTAGCGGCGTGATGCGGCCGCTCAGCACTTCTTGCCAAGACCACATGGGTTCAACCTGGGCGCGCGTGCAAACCTGGGACGGTGCCAAGTGGAGCTTCAGCTCCGACTGGTTGCAGGCCGATGAGCAAATCATCAAGCCGATGGTCAAGCAGGCAGCGGACAAATATGCCGCCGAGAAGAAGCTGGAGCGCAGAGAACCGGCCGACTGCCAATCCTGAAAGCGCTACGCCCGAGCCACTCGGCCAGCCACGCATTGATCAGGAGCGCCCACTGAGGTGGGCGCTCCATTGAGGCAAGACATGAGCAACAGCAACAGCAGCAGCAACAACGAAGCAATATTCCTGAATGTCAACGGCATCGAGGTCATCTACAACCATGTGATTCTGGTGCTGAAGGGCGTATCTCTGCAGGTCAAGGAAGGCTCGGTCGTGGCTTTGCTGGGTGGCAACGGTGCGGGCAAGACGACGACGCTGCGGGCCGTCAGCAATTTGCTGGCGGGTGAGCGTGGCGAGGTCACCAAGGGCTCGATCGAGCTGCGCGGTGAGCGGATCGAAAAGCTGTCCACCGCCGAGATGGTGGGCCGCGGCGTGATCCAGGTGATGGAAGGGCGGCACTGCTTCGCCCATCTGAGCATCGAAGAAAACTTGTTGACCGGTGGCTACACCCGCCAAGACGGCAAAGCGGCCGTGCGGCAAACGCTGGAGAAGGTCTACAACTACTTCCCGCGCCTGAAAACGCGCCGCAGCAGCCAAGCCGCCTACACCTCCGGCGGCGAGCAGCAGATGTGCGCTATTGGCCGCGCCTTGATGGCCAACCCCAAGATGGTGCTGCTGGATGAGCCGTCGATGGGCCTGGCCCCACAGGTGGTCGAAGAAGTGTTCGAGATCGTCAAGGACCTGAACGTCAAGGAAGGCGTGACCTTTTTGCTGGCCGAGCAGAACACCAATATGGCGCTGCGCTATGCCGACTACGGCTACATCCTGGAAAGCGGCCGCGTCGTGATGGACGGCGAGGCCCACGCGCTGCGTGAGAACGAGGATGTGAAGGAGTTCTACCTCGGCATGGGCGGCGGCGACAGGAAGAGCTTCAAAGACGTGAAAAGCTACAAACGCCGCAAGCGCTGGCTGGCTTGAGAAAGTGACACTCCCCATGCACAACGATGAATTTTTTGACACGCTGGAAGTGCGTGACCCGGCCGAGCGCGAGCAGGCTTTGCTGGCGCAACTGCCCCAGCAGATTGCGCACGCCCAGGCCAACACGCCGGCCTATGCCGAGTTGCTGGCCGGCGTGGATGCCGCTGCCGTCGTCAGCCGTGCTGCGCTTGCACAATTGCCGGTGACGCGCAAGACGGAACTGTTGGCGCGCCAGCAAGCCGGGCGGGCCCGCGATTCCAATGCCGATCCCTTCGGCGGCTTTGCGGCAGTCGGCTGGTCCGGTTGCGTGCGTGCCAGCGGCGCGCGCCGGGTGTTCCAGTCGCCCGGGCCGATCTACGAGCCCGAAGGTCAGGGCGCTGATCACTGGCGCGTGGCACGGGCACTGTTTGCGGCCGGACTGCGGGCCGGCGATCTGCTCCACAACAGCTTCAGCTATCACCTGACGCCGGCCGGCGCAATGATGGAGGGCGGTGCCCACGCACTGGGTTGCAGCGTTTTTCCTGGCGGTGTCGGTAACACCGAAATGCAGTTGCAGGCGGTGGCGGACTTGCGCCCGCACGCCTATGTGGGCACGCCGAGCTTCCTGAAGATCATGTTGGACAAGGCGCAGGAAATGGGAGTGCGCACCTCGTTCACCAAAGCCTTGCTCAGCGGCGAGGCCTTCCCGCCGTCGCTGCGCGATTGGTTGGCCGAGCGCGGTGTGGCGGGCTACCAGTGCTATGCCACTGCCGATCTGGGCTTGATCGCTTACGAGACCGCCGCCCGCGAAGGCTTGGTGCTGGCTGAGGGCGTGATGGTCGAAATCGTGCGGCCCGGCAGCGGCGACCCGGTACCTGACGGGGAGGTGGGCGAGTTGGTGGTCACCAGCTTGAACCCCGACTATCCGTTGATCCGCTTTGGCACCGGCGATCTGTCCGCCATGCTGCCCGGCCGCTGTCCGACCGGCCGCAGCAATGCGCGCATCCAAGGCTGGATGGGGCGCGCCGATCAATCAGCCAAGGTGCGCGGCATGTTCGTGCATGCGGCGCAGGTGGCCGAGATCATGCGGCGCTTTCCTGAGCTGGGCCGCGCGCGCTTGGTGGTTGAGGGCGAGATGGCGCAAGACCGCATGACGCTGAAAATCGAAGTGGCACAACTGGAGCAAGTGGCACAAGCGGCTGAGGGCTTGGTTGAACAGGTGGCGGCAGCGGTGCGCGAGATCACCAAGCTGCGGGCCGACATTGAATGGTTGGCACCGGGCACCTTGCCCAACGACGGGCGCGTGATCGAAGACGCACGCAGCTACCGCTGATGCGGCTTTGTGTCGTGTCAAGCGACATCTGACACTTGACGCGACACCTGTGCGAATTACGTAGTTCCCGCTGTTGACGTGGCTGCTGCAGGTTTTAGTATTGAAAATCTGTATAAGTCAATCCCAAGGAAATCATGAAAAAACTGTTGTTGAGCTGTCTGGCGGGCCTGGCTGCGGGTGGCGCTTGGGCCGAATACCCTGAAAAGCCGATCAACCTGGTGGTGCCGTTCTCGGCCGGCGGACCCACCGACAAGGTGGCTCGCGACTTGGCCGAGGCGTTGCGCAAGCCGCTGGGTGCCACCATCGTGATCGAAAACATCGGCGGTGCCGGTGGCACGCTGGGCGCCACCAAGGTGGCCCGCGCTGCGCCGGACGGCTACACCCTGCTGCTGCACCACATCGGCATGGCCACCTCGCCGGCTCTGTACCGCACGATGCAGTACAAAACGCTGGAAGATTTCGAGTATCTGGGCCTGATCAACGAAGTGCCGATGACCTTGATCGGCAAGCCCACCCTGCCGGCCAATAACTACGCCGAGTTGGTCAAGTGGATGGATGCCAACAAAGGCAAGATCAATCTGGCCAATGCCGGCCTCGGTGCCGCCTCGCACCTGTGCGGCTTGCTGTTCCAAAGCACGACCAAGATCGAGATGACTACCGTGCCCTACAAAGGCACCGGCCCGGCGATGACCGATTTGCTCGGCGGCCAGGTCGACCTGATGTGCGATCAAACCACCAACACCACCCAGCAGATCGATAGCGGCAAGGTCAAGGCTTACGCCGTGACCAGCGCCAAGCGCTTGGCTGGCCCGGCGCTATCCAAGCTGCCGACAATGGAAGAAGTGGGTCTGAAGGGCTTTACCGTTGCGATCTGGCACGGCGTTTACGCCCCCAAGGGCACACCGAAGGCTGTGCAGGACAAGATCGTCGCTGCTTTGAAAGTGGCGTTGAAGGACCCCGACTTTGTCAAGCGTGAAGAAGCGCTGGGCGCAGTGATCGTCACCGACAAGCGCGTCGACGGTGCCGAGCATAAAAAGTTCGTCGAAGCCGAGATGATCAAGTGGAGCGCCGTCATCAAGGCCGCCGGGCAATATGCCGACTAAGGACTAAAAGCCCAACTGCTTGGGCTTTTTGACTTAGGAGGGGGCGGAGCTCTGCGAAGCCGCGGTCTGCAAGACGACTAAGGACTAAAAGCCCAACTGCTTGGGCTTTTTGACTTAGGAGGGGGCGGAATACACGCGGGTCGCGACCCGCCCTACAGC
>JBIIVZ010000367.1:0-3415 GCA_044339175.1 Roseateles sp. | reverse complement strand
AATACACGCGGGTCGCGACCCGCCCTACAGCTGGCCCCGGCTTTTATGGAGTCCGCGCTGCAGCCAGCATTTGCAGCACCAGCGGGTGGTGCTGGCCGCGACGTGAGCGGATGGCGTGGATTTCATCCTTCACGTTTTCGCAGCGGCCCAGCAAGCGCAAGCCCGGAATCAGCCCGATTTCGGCTGAACCGAGCCGGCTGATCGGGAACACACCCAGCCCGCGCAGGGCGAAAACCGCCAGCAGCGCACTGTCCTCGAACTCTCCCACGATGCGCGGGCGCAACTGCAGCCCTTCAAACCAATGGTCGAGCGTGCCGCGTAGCGCTGAATGTGCGGTGGGCAGCAACACCGGCAAGCGCCCGAGCGATTGCGGAAAATCATCCACATCGGCTTGGCTGACCTGTGTCGTCGGCCCATACCAATCCACCGGTGCTTGCGCCAGCAGTTCGCTGGTCAGCCGTAAATTGGGGTTGTGCGGTGCCGGGCGCCCGGCCAGCACCACATCCAGTTTGTGCATCGCCAACTCCGCCAGCAGTTGTTCGACCTCGCCCTCGTGGCAGAGCAAGCGCAACGCGGCCGTGCCCAGCACCGGGGCCAACACCGCATGCGCGGCCAGCTTGGAAATACCGTCCGACAGCCCTACAGCCAACCGCGCCACCTTGTGGCTCGCCGCCTCTTTCACTTCGTCTGTGATCAAGGCACCGAGCTGAAAAATCTCCTCCGCCCGGGCGTAGGCGGCCATGCCCGCCTCGGTCATCGTGACGCCACGGCCGGCCGGTTTGAGCAGTTGATGGCCGAGCGACTTTTCCAGCTCCCGCACTTGGGTGCTGATGGTTTGCACCGCCATGTCCAGGCGCTCGGCCGCCCGCGCGAAGCCGCCTTCCTTGGTCACGACCCAAAAATAGTAGAGGTGGCGAAAGTTGAGCATGACCTTGATAGCAATTGAAAAACAGAAGTTGAGCGTACCTTAACGCTGGTTGATCAGAAGCTTTAAAGCGCTGATGATCAAGGCAATGTGGACTGCAAAGGAAAAGCTATGTTTTACGCGATAACTTGGTTGCTGCTGGCCGTGCTGATGGCACTGTGGTCGGGCGCGGCTTGGGCTTTGCATGCGCTGGCCAGTTGGTCGGTGGCACAAGCGGGCGGGCTGGCCGGCTTGCCGGGTCAGGTGGTGGCGCTGGGCGTGCCGGAATGGTTGACATTTTGGCTGCCGGTTGACGCGCAAGCGTCCTGGACGGCCATTCTGGCCGCCATCGCGCCGTTTTTCGACTATCTGCTGGCCGTGGCCCCCGGTTTGGTGGCTTGGGCTGCTCCGCTGATTTGGGTGCTGTGGGCTGTGGGCGGACTGATGTTGCTGGTGCTGGGTGTCGCAGCAACGCTGATGATTCGTGCCGCCAAGCGGCGCTTGTCGCCGACCATTCGGCCACCTTCGAGCACAGTTCAAACCACAGCCTTTTGATCGCTGGATCGATCAATCGCCATACTGACGCAACTTATTTAGAGGTTTTGCCATGAAAAGAATTGTTTTATTCCTGTTGACCAATCTGGGCGTGATGCTGGTGCTCGGCTTGGCAGTCAACGTGCTCGGCTTGAACCGCTTCCTCACCGCCAACGGCCTGGACCTGACCTCGCTGCTGGGCTTTGCGCTGGTGATGGGCTTTGGCGGTGCTTTCATCTCGCTGTTGATCAGCAAGCCGATGGCCAAATGGACGACCAAGCTGCAGGTCATCAACGACTCCAACGACACCACCCACATTTGGCTGGTCACCACGGTCGAGCGCTTTGCCGCCAAGGCCGGCATCAAGATGCCCGAAGTCGGCATTTACGAAGGCGAGCCCAACGCCTTTGCCACCGGTGCGTTCAAGAACTCGGCGCTGGTGGCGGTGTCCACCGGCTTGCTGCAGTCGATGACGCGCGAGGAAGTCGAGGCGGTGATCGGCCATGAAGTTGCCCACGTGGCCAATGGCGACATGGTCACGATGGCGCTGATTCAAGGCGTGATGAACACCTTCGTCGTGTTCATCTCCCGTGTCGTCGGCTATTTTGTCGACAAGGTGGTGCTGCGCAATCAGAACGATGGCCCGGGCATCGGCTATTACGTCACGACGATTGCGATGGACATCCTGCTCGGCGTTGCTGCCGCGATGGTGGTGGCCTGGTTTTCGCGCCAGCGCGAGTTCCGCGCCGATGCCGGTGCCGCGCAATTGATGGGTCGCAAGCAACCGATGATGAATGCACTGGCGCGCTTGGGCGGATTGGAGCCGGGCGAGATGCCCAAGGCCATGCAAGCGATGGGCATCAACTCGCGCCCGAGCAGCCTGATGGCCTTGTTTTCCAGCCATCCGCCGATGGAGCAGCGGATCGAGCGGCTGCGTCAAGCTTCGTGAGCGTTTGCCCTTTTGAATCCACTAAACATCTGAAAAGGAAAACCGCATGAGTGCGCAATCAATGTTGGAACAATTGCTCAAGTCCGGGATGTCCTTGTTGGGCGGCAACGGGCCAGGGGGCGCTGCCACCGCCGGAAAATCCTCCGCGCCCAATTGGGGCCAAATCGGTGGCGGTGCCGCTGCTGGCAGCGCGCTGGGTCTGTTGCTGGGCAGCAAACGCGGCCGCAGTTTTGGCGGCAAGGCGCTCAAATACGGCAGCTTGGCGGCGCTCGGCGCGGTCGCCTTCAAGGCCTTCACTGCTTGGCAAGCGCAGCAAGCTGCCGAGCAGGGCGCTGCAGCTCAGCCAGCCGCTCCAGCGGGCGAGCCGTTGCGGGCGGCTCGTCCGGTGGAACTGCTGCCGGCACCCAGCGCCGAGCTCCACAGCCAGGCGCTGCTGCTGGCCATGATCGCGGCGGCCAAGGCCGACGGCCATCTGGACGAGCGCGAGCGGGGCTTGGTCGAGGCGGAATTGAGCCGACTGGAGGCCGATCCGGTGCTGCGCCGCTGGTTCGAGGATCAATTGCGGCGTCCGCTCGACCCCGCCGAAGTGGCGCGCGCCGCCAGCACGCCCGAACTGGCCGCCGAGATGTATCTGGCCAGCCTGCTGATCGCCGACGAAACCAGTTTCATGGAGCGGGCTTATTTGGACGAGCTGGCTCAACAACTGCGTTTGCCGGCCGGGTTGAAGGCCGAGCTGGAGGCACAAGTGACGGCGGTGTGAACGGGTAGCCGTTCGCTGCATCCGAAGAAAAATGGGGCGGCTAAAGCCCCAGAAACTGGCTCATCCGCTGGAGTTCCTCGTCCAGTGCCTGCTCGAAGGCGACGCCGCCGGGCCGGCCACCGATGAAACCCAGCTCGTGCTGCAGGGTGCCGCCCAGCACCCGCACATTCGCCCAGCCGATCACCGCATCACCCCACAGCAGGGGCAGGGCGTAATGCCCCATCTTGCGTTGGTGGGCGGGCGTGTAGGCCTCGAACCGATAGGCCCA
>JBIIVZ010000541.1:0-2500 GCA_044339175.1 Roseateles sp. | reverse complement strand
GACGCCAAGCGCAGCCCGCTGACGCGCGAAGCCAACGGCCTGTCCGGCGTGGTGGCCCTGGCTTACGGCTTCTGACCACCCCCCGAGGGGGTCAAGAAAGGTCGGGGCGGCCCATCCCTTTCTTGAGAGCGCGCGCAGCGCCTGGTTCCAAGCTGCGCCAGCGCTTGCCGAGTGTTCGCTGCCTCGTACAGACGGCGGCTTGCGCCACATGCTGGCCACCTTTCTGCCTCGGGGCGAGGGATGCGGGTGGTCAGGAGGGTGAAGCTGCCGATCAGGCCAAGCGTCAGCCGCCCACTGACCGCTGCGCGCCCAGGATTTGAACCTGCTGGGCCGCTCAGAAGGCCCGCTGATAGATCGCCAGCGCATCGGCCCGCGTGACCTCGCGGGGGTTGTTGCCCAGCAGCCGGGTTTGCAGCATCGCGTCGTCGGCCAGTTGGGGCAGGGCGGTCTCAGTAATGCCATGGTCGCGCAGGCGCATCGGCAAGGCGGTGGCGGCGATCAAGGCTTCCAGATGCGCGATCAAGGCGCTGGTCTTGTGGGCGTTATCGCCGGCCAAGTTCGGTAGCAGCGCATCGGCCAGCGCCGCGTAATGTGCGGCTGCGGCCTCGGCGTTGAAGCGCAGCACATGCGGCAGCACCAGCGCATTGCTCAGCCCATGCGGCAGGTGGAAGCGTCCGCCCAGCGGATAGGCCAGCGCGTGCACGGCGGCCACCGGCGCGTTAGCAAAGGCTTGGCCGGCCAGCATCGCGCCCAGCAGCATCGCTTCGCGGGCCGCCAGGTTCTGGCCGTCCTTGCAGACCGGCAACAGGTTGTGCGTCAGCAGGCGCAGTGCTTGCAGCGCCAGTTGGTCGGACAGTGGGTTCTTCAAATGCTGGCTGGTGAAGGCTTCGATCGCATGCACCATCGCGTCGATGCCGGTGGCGGCCGTGATGTTTGGCGGCAGACCGGTGGTCAGCGCGGCGTCCAGGATGGCCATGTCGGCGTAAAGCTGGCGCGCCACGATGCCGCTCTTGGTGGTGGCCCCGGTGGTGACGATGGCAATCGGCGTGACCTCGGAGCCGGTGCCTGCGGTGGTCGGAATCTGCACCAGCGGCAAGCGCTCTTGGGTGATCTTGTCGATGCCGTACATCGCCGCCAACGGCTGTGGGCCGGCCAGCAGCACCGCCACCAGCTTGGCCACATCCATTGACGAGCCGCCGCCCAGGCCGATGATCAACTGCGCCCCGAACTCGCGGGCCCGCGCCGTCACCGCTTCGACCACTTTCTCGGGCGGGTCGGCCTGCACATCGTCCACCACCAGCACCTCAAATCCGTTGCCGCGCAGGCTGGCCAGCGCGGGCGCGAGCAAGCCGCTGCGGTGCAGAAAGGCATCGGTGATGACACAGGCCCGCCCGGGCGCATAGCGCTTGGCCAGCAGCTCGCCCAGCTGCGCCGCAGCGCCCACTTGCACGACGATCTGCGGGACGGTTTGAAAGGAAAAGGAGCGCATGAAAAATGCTTTCGTTGAAAGAGTGAGTAGCTCAGATGATCCGCCGGAGCTGCTGGCGATTGAACGCGGCGGCAAGCGTATCGGCACCCAGAGTCAATTTCATCATCGGTGCCGTTCATCAGACTCCAGCCGAAATTGTGCCGTCAGGCGATGGTAGCTGCGCAGCGTGCCGGACCCAAGGTTCACCACGCGAGCGCTTGACGCGATACGACACGACGCGACGCGACGCGACGCGAGCCTCGCTCGTGGGGGGGGGAGGGAAGCTGGCCGCCCGCCAGGATGACGCCCCCTTCTTTGCCAGCCACGGCAGCTCACCGGCGCTCTTCATGGGCACTCTTCACAGTGAGCGCTCAGTGATCGGAGGTCAGGTGGGCGGCTTCAGCCCAATCCCCGCCATTTTTGTAATTTTGCTCACTTCTTTGTTGAAGCAGTTCGCCGCGAATGCCGCTTGAAGCCCCGCAATTAAAGTTCTCGCACCGCGTGCCGAATTAGCTCGCGGCATCATCAACAGGCGCTGGGCGCTGGTATGAACGCCGCCTGTCACAGGAGCGGGAATTCAAGGAGATCACCGCGTCGTATGAAGAGCACTTGGGCTGGTGGCGCTCGTTCTGCCGCTTGGGCGTGGCGGCAGCCCTGGTCGTCGTGCTGGCGGGCCTGTCCCTCGGCCTGTCCACTTATTCCAGTTACCAGCGTTATCCAGCTGGCGCAGCCGACAACCTCCAGAACCTGACGCTGAATCTGGAGCGCTATTTGTTCACGCGCTTCCAGTCGGGCGACATCGCGTTGCAGTCTGCGGCGCAGTCTTTCGCTGGCCTCGGCGCTGGGCCGCAATTGAGCCCGTAACAGGCGGCTCAGTTGGTGGACAGAGAGCAAGCCGAGGCCGGGAATGAATCCAAGTCGCTGTTCCTGGCCAATATGAGCCATGAAATCCGCACGCCGTTGAACGGCGTGCTGGGCTTTGCCCAGATCGGTTTCCGGGACCCGAACAGCTCAGGCGCGGTGCGGCAGAAC
>JBIIVZ010000540.1:0-2508 GCA_044339175.1 Roseateles sp. | reverse complement strand
CTCAAGCCCCGCCGCCCGCAGCGCCGCCTGCACGGCCGGTGCCCACAGCCCGGCCAGCACGTCGCCGTCACGGGCATCGCCCAGCAAGCGAAAAAACGTGGCAGCGGCCTCGCTCAGCGTGGTCAGCGCTGCCAACAGCTCCGGCTGGGCGGCGGTCGGAGGCAAGCCGTCAAATACGCGAGCAAACAAACGCAAGCCGCTGCGCAAGCGCCGCAGGCCGACGCGCAGCTGATGCACATGCTCGGGGCCGAACTCACCACCGGCAATGGGATCGGCATTGGCCAGAATCTGCGTCTGGCAGGTCAGCAGCACCGCGTACAAGCCCTGTGCCGGCGTCATGACGGCACACTCACAGCGCCACTCGGCAGCAGCGCTTCGGGTTCGGTTTGAGGTGGGGGCTGCTGCGGCTGTTGCTGCTGGGCCAGCGCGGTGCGGATGGCGTCGAGCAACTGTTGTTCGAGCACCGGTTTGTGCAGCAGCACCAAGCCGAGACCCTGGGCCTCACGCAGGCGCTCCGGCGCGGTGTCGCCACTGATCAGCACGGCCGGCAAGCCCGGCAGGGCGTTGCGCAGCGAGCGCACGGCGGTGATGCCGTCGTCAGCGCCCGCCAGGCGCAGGTCGGTCAGCAAAATATCCGGCCGCAACTGCATGCATTTCAGCACCGCCTCACGGGTGCTGGCGGCCAGCGTCACCACGCAACCATGGCTGCTCAGCAGCAATTGCATCGCCTGACGCACGGCGGCTTCGTCGTCCAGCACCAGCACATGCAGGTTCGGCCGCAAGCTGCGGGCGCATTCCGGCTGCGCCAGCGGCTGCGGCGCAGCAACGGCGGCCGCAATGCTCAGGCTGAAGCACGTGCCCTGGCCCGGCGTCGATTGCAGGTTCAGGTTCAGGTCCAGCAGGTCGACCACCCGGCTGACGATAGACAGGCCCAGCCCCAAGCCCTTGGCCCGGTCGCGCTGCGGATTACCCACTTGGTAGAACTCCTCAAAAATCCGCGCTTGCTCGTCCGGCGCGATTCCGCAGCCACTGTCGCGCACGCTGACCTGCCAGAGCCGCTCGGCCTGGGTCGCATCGGCAGTCACGTCAAGCGGCTGCAGCTCGACTTGAACCATGACCTGACCGTGCTCGGTGTACTTGATCGCGTTGTCGAGCAAATTGCGCAGCACCCGCTCCAGCAGCACCGGGTCGGAGTCCACGTACACAGCATCGGGGCAGTCCAGCGTCAGGCTCAAACCCTTGACTTGGGCGGCGGGCCGCAGCTCCTGGCACAGCCGCGTCAGCCAAGTGCTGAAGCAGAACACCAGGTTGTTGACCGGCACCACCTGCGCGTCGAGCTTGGAGATGTCGAGCAGCGCGTCCATCTGCACGGTCAGCGACTGCAGCGCCAAGTTCATGCTGCGGCCGATGTCGGCGCTGAGCGGGTCCAGCGGGCGCCGCACCAGGGCCGCGCCCAGCAGCGACAGCGCGTGCATCGGCTGGCGCAGGTCATGGCTGGCGGAGGCCAAAAAACGCGTTTTGGCCTGCATCGCCGATTCGGCCCGCTGCAGCGCCAAGCGCAGTTGCTGGTTGCTTTGCACCTGCTGCTGGCGGATGCGCACCGAGTCGGCGAAGACGCGGTAGGCGTCGTGCGCCATCGAGGTCAGGATCCAGGCGAACGCCAGGATCAAGCCGCTCATCACTTGGTCCACCCAACTGCTCACATGCGCAGCGCTGCCGACGAACCAGGCCAAGCTGTTGGCCAGAGAAATTGGGCCGACATAAGCCAGCAGCAGCGGCCAGGAGCCGGCGGTAGTGGCCACCGACCCGGCACACAAGCCCAGCAAGACGACGGTTTGCACCATCCGCTCGTAATCGGTCAAGTACGGCGCAAACGCCAGCGAGCCGCTGAACACCAGCCCGTTGAGCAAGCTGAGGCCCACCGCCCACTGCATGCGCCGGCGCATCGGCACTGTGGTCAGTTGCGGCAGCCGGCCCAGCACCTGATGACGCACCACCAGGGTCAGCAGCACCAGCAGCAGCCAAGCGCCGGCCAGCCAGGGCGACAAGTTGTCCCCCGCCATCACCGCGATCAGCAGCGCACTGAATGCAACCGGATAAGGAATGCGCCGCGCCTGCTGCGCCAGCAAGCGCAGCAGTTCTTCGTCGATGTGGGCTTGTTCGGGCAGGCGGTCAGTGGCCATGTCGGCAGTCTCACGGGTGCTGCGGCTGAGCGCGGGTTGCGCCTTGCGAAGCAGCTGCCGGACTCACAGAGCAACTAACAGGGCAGTTAGCCAGCGTCAGTCAGGCGCGCCCTATTCTCTGGGCAATAGCGGGTGAGAATTTCGCGGCAGTGGCCTAAAAAAGGGGGGGAGGAACCCTGTAGTGACTCAGGCCAGCGAGATCCGCGCGGGTTGCCGGGCCTCACGCAACACATCGTCGAGCAGGTTCAGGTAGTAACCAAGCGGCGGCGTGCGTTTGCCGGGATGCTTGGCCAAGTCGTCCCAGCGACGCAATTGCAGCGCCCGG
>JBIIVZ010000539.1:0-2514 GCA_044339175.1 Roseateles sp. | reverse complement strand
AGAAACACTTGGGCGGCCCGGTGCTTGTTTCTCAACGCTACAACGTGCTGTGGGTGCTGGTGTCAGAATGAACCATGACTGCCACCACACGCATCGCCATCCTCACGTTCGACGGCTTCAACGAGCTTGACAGCTTCATCGCCCTGGGGCTGTTGAATCGGCTCAAAGCGAGCGGCTGGTCGGCCGAGCTGTGCGGGCCCGGCCACGCGGTCACCTCGATGAACGGCGTGACCGTGCAGTTGCAGCGGCCGCTGGAATGGGCCAACGAGGCCGAGGTGGTGCTGTTTGGCTCGGGCATCTACACCCGCGCCATTGCCGAGAACTCGGCTCTGCTCGACCGCTTGCAGTTGGACCCGTTGCGCCAGCTGATCGGCGCGCAATGTTCGGGCACGCTGTTGTTGGCGCGGCTCGGCTTGCTGGGCGACATGCCGGCTTGCACAGATCTGCACACCAAACCGTGGGTGGTTGAAGCCGGTGTGCGGGTGCTGGACGAGCCGTTCCATGCGCGCGGCCCGATCGCCACCGCTGGCGGCTGCTTGTCGGCCCAATACCTGGCGGCTTGGGTGATGCTCCGCCTGGCGGGCGAGGCCGCGACCCAAGAAGCGCTGCATTACGCGGCCCCGGTCGGCGAGAAGGCGGATTATGTCGAGCGACTGCTGGCTAAAGTGCGGCCGTTCGTCGATTTGGCTTGACCGGCATGGCAGGAATAACCGAGCAGTGCACGCCGTCTCGGCAAATGCAGAATAATTTATTTGAGTTATTGCATCAAAGGATTTCTACATGATTCGCCGCACGACTAATCTGTTATTTGTTGTCTCCACCTTGCTGGTCTTGAGTGCTTGCGCCAATATGGACACCGACTCACGGCTGGTTCCTGGCCGCAGCCAAAGCGCCGATGTGCTCAGCGCCTACGGTCAACCGGTGCGCAGTTGGCCCGACGCCGACGGAGGCAAGACGCTGGAATATTCCTCGCAACCGTTTGGCGAAACCTGCTACATGGTCAAGCTAGGTGCTGACGGCCGAGTCATCAGCGTCGAGAACACCCTGGCCCTGGCCCCGCGCTCGCGGGTGGTGGCAGGTTTCACCCCCGATCAGGTCAGCCGCTTGCTGGGCAAAGAGCGCAGCCGCACCGCGTTCAAATTCAGCGGCGAGGACGTCTGGGACTGGACCGTTCGGCCCGACCAGACCGGTTACGGTATGCGCTTCAACGTGCATTTCAAGGACGGCCTGGTGGCGCGCACCAGCTACAGCATGGTGTTCCCGGACGACTTGCCGTTTTTCGGGCGCTGATTCTGCACCGCAACCGATCAGGGCGCTGCCAGCTCAACGACGGGTGAGGTAGCGGCCTTGGCGGCTGTGTGCGGTCTCGTTGACGGCTTGGTCTTTTGCGCAGCAGCGGGCGACTGCTCGAAGCTCGACGCGAACGGCAGCAGCGTCTGCAAGCGCTGCCGCACCCGGGTCAGCCGGACATCATCCGGTTGCGCATCGTCGGTGGTGTCGTTGATGCAGAAGAAATCGAGCGCACCGAACTGAGCGCTGAGGCGCTCCAGCGGGTGGCTCGGGCCGCTCACCGAGTCGGTGTCGCCGGTGGAAATATGCAGATACCGGTAGTCGCGGATTTCCGCCACGCCATGCGCCAAGGCCCAGCGCAGCACAAAGTCCGAGACGATGGTCGGCTTGTCCCAGATCCGGAACACGGTGGACCGCACGCGCTCGAACATCGACGGCGCTTGCCCCTCCAACTCATACAGCAGCGAGCGCAGCATGGGCCGGGGCGAATGGGCAAAGGTGCGGAAGGTGTGGCGATAGGGCTCGCGGCGCCGGCCCTGGCCCGGTTGACCCGCAGCCACGGCCGCGTCATCCACACGGCCGATGCCGCGCTCCGCCAGCCATTGCCCGGACATCCGGCAGGCGTTTTCCAGCGACGGCGCATCGGGCCGCAGCGGCTCGTCGCTGACCATCGGTTCATCCGACCAGGCCGCGAACACGCCGTCGCTGCTGAGTTGCCCCGACGCAGACCGCACACCGCCGTCCCGGAACCAATCGCTGACCTTGACCGGCGCACCGAAGAACACGTCGTCGTTGAAATAGAAATAGCGCTCCGACAGGTTCGGAATGCGGTGGATATACGACTCGATATTGCCCGAGTCGAAGGTCGGCAAGGCCGCTGCGGGGATCAGCTCCCGGTGGTCGACGACGGTGATGCGGTCACTGCGGCGCAGCCAGGTCGGAGCTTGCGCGTCGGTGACGATGTAGACATGGCCGTGATCGGGGAAGAAGCGCTGCAGCGCGCGCAGGCTGTAGCGCAGCTCATCGTTGTCCCGAAAGCGCCCCTCCACATTGCCGTAGACCGCGATCTCGCCTCGGTTGCCCGCACTCAGGCGCTCCACGGCCTGCCGTCTTTTGACACGCCAGACGGGGTCGTTGCCGTTCACCCAGAGGTAGACGATATCGATCTTGTGTTCAGTAGCCATCAGAGTTGTCGTGCGGGCAAAGGTGTTGCGTTCAAGCGGT
>JBIIVZ010000538.1:0-2515 GCA_044339175.1 Roseateles sp. | reverse complement strand
TGCTTGAGGCTGGGGTCGGCCTTGATGGCATTGAGCAACTCGAAACCGGTCATGTTCGGCATATTGATGTCGCTGACGACGAAGTCGAACTTGGACAACTTCAGCTTGTTCAGCGCCTCCACTCCGTCCTCGGCCTCTTCGCAATTGGCATAGCCGATTTCCTTCAACAGGCCGCGAACAATGCGGCGCATGGTGGAGAAATCGTCGACAACCAAAAATTTCATGTCAGTGCTCATGGCTTTCCTTGCTGGGGATACGTTGGGTTATCGGGGCTTTTCGCCCGAACTTGAGGGGATTTTCGGGCCTTCTGCCGCAGTCACTGCGGCGGGTGCCATCAATTCTTCTTCGGGTTCGTCGGGCGCGTTCTTCAACACGGCGTCTTCGGCATCGCGGTTCATCACGATGATGCTGATGCGGCGGTTGACCGAGCTTTCGGGCTGTTTGCTGTCCAGCAGCTTGCTGGACGCCAAACCTTGTACCCGCAAGATGCGCGTCTCCGGCAGGCCACCGAGGATCAGCTCGCGCCGCGACGCGTTGGCCCGGTCGGCCGACAACTCCCAGTTGCTGTAGCCCCGCTCACCGGCCGAGAACACCTGCGCATCGGTGTGGCCTTCCAGCGTCAAGCGGTTCGGCACGTCGGACAACACATTGCCCAGCTCACGCAGCAGCTCGCGCATGTAGGGCTTCACCATCGTGCTGCCGCTGTCGAACATCGGCCGGTTGCTTTCATCGACAATTTGTATGCGCAGGCCTTCTTTCGTCATGTCGAGTCGGATCTGCCCGCCCATGGTGGCCAGCCGAGGGTTGCTGGCCAGCACGGTCTCGACCTTTTTCTTCAGCTCTTCGAGACGCGCCTGCTCGGCACGGCGCTGCTCGGCTTTCAACGCCCGCAGGTTGTACGTGCGCTTTTGCGTCTCGACGTCGCCGGACTTGACCTGCCCGTTTTCACGGCTCAAGTCCTGGCCGCCGCCCTTCACGATGGAGGACGAGTCACCCGAACCGGTGCCGCCGGCCATTGCCACTTTCAGCGGCGAGCCAAAATAATCGGCCAAGCCTTTTTTATCGCCCTCGGTGGTGGAACCCAACAACCACATCAGCAAGAAGAAGGCCATCATCGCCGTCACAAAGTCGGCGTAAGCGATCTTCCAAGCGCCGCCGTGCACCGCATGGCCGCCCTTTTTGACCCGCTTGATGATGATCGGTTGAAGTTTTTTGGCGTCACCGGCCATGGCGAACTTTCAACAGGGCTGCAGCGGGTTTACTTCTTCTTGACATGGGCTTCGAGCTCGGTGAAGGTCGGGCGGTCGCCGGAGTACAGCACCTTGCGGCCGAACTCGATCGCCACCTGGGGTGCATAGCCCTGCATGCTGGCCAGCAAGGTGCACTTGATGCACTGCAATTCCTTGCCGGCGTCCTCGACTTTTTGCTCCAACAAGCCGGCCAGCGGCTCGGCAAAGGCGTAAGCCAGCAAAATGCCCAAAAACGTCCCCACCAGGGCCGAGCCGATCATGCCTCCCAGCACAGCGGGCGGCTGGCCCACCGAACCCATCGTGTTGACCACGCCCAGAACGGCCGCCACGATGCCGAAAGCCGGCAAGCCGCCAGCGACCCGCTGCAAGGCGGCCACGGCGGCGTGTTCTTCTTGGTGGTGGGTATCGATTTCGCTGTCCATCAGCGATTCGATTTCATGGGCATTGAGGTTGCCCGACACCATCATGCGCAGATAGTCGGTAATGAACTCGACCACATGGTGGTCATTGCCGACGACCGGGTATTTCTGAAAGACAGCCGAGGTGTGCGGTTCTTCGACGTCTTTTTCAATCGACATCAGCCCTTCTTTGCGGGCCTTTTGCAAGATGTCGTACATCAGCGCCAGCAGCTCCATATAGCGCGCCTTGCTGTATTTGCTGCCCTTGAAGCAACGGCCCAGGCCGGCCATCGACGCCTTCACCACCTTCATCTGGTTATTGGCCAAGAAGGCACCCATGGCGGCACCAAAGATGGTGATCATCTCGAACGGCAAGGCCTTCAGGATCACGCTGATGTTGCCGCCGTGGAAGATATAAACGCCGAAGATGCAAACCATCGCGACGGCCCAACCAATGATCACAAACATGCTGTTCTCTGAAAAGACTCTAAATGGCTTATCGGCGCTGCGGTCATGGTCTTGAGTGTGCCGAACATGGTGCAGTGGCGATCGCCGCAAGTGGCCGGTCTTGCCGGTGCATTCACGCGGTGCTCATCGCGCGCGCGCTGGGCGGTAAACCCACAGGCTGTGGCCGCCCGGCAGCGCCAGCGTCGCCAGCGGCAGCACCTCGGGCACGGCAAAGTCCAGGCTGATCAACCAACTGTCCGGCCTCATCTCAGCACAGGCTTTGCCCCAGACACGAGCCATCGTCTCGGGCCGCTGGAACACATAGACCAGCGTGAACGGAGCCCAAGGCTGTGCCCACAGATCACCCCGCGCAATCTCAGCCCAGGGGCAGCGCCAACGCGCCAATTGGGCCAGCAGCCC
>JBIIVZ010000537.1:0-2516 GCA_044339175.1 Roseateles sp. | reverse complement strand
ATGCCGGGTCAAGTGCAAAGGCTGGTGCCGGGGCGTTGAAGTTTGGTCGGCTGTCGCAGCAGCCGGCTCGGTTCAAGGCTGCAGACTGCGGTTTGGCCGGCAAAATAGCTGAAAATCCGCAGATGTCCCAGCCAATAACTTCTCCAGATGCAGCGCCCGCCGTCGTCACTGCGACTGCCGTATTGCAGTTTGCACAGCGCCAATGGCGGGTGCGCCGGCCCAAGCCCTTTGTGCTGGTGTTCGAGGGGGAACTGACCGATGCGGCCGACCCGCTCGACTCTGAAGCGAGCGACTATCTGCACGACATCCTGCTCGCACCGGCCTGGCGCGAAGCGTTCTACCAACTGATCGACGCGACCGGGCTGGTGGTCTGCCTGAATGTACCAACCCAGCACCCGACCTATCGTGATGTGCGTGGTCGCTCCAGCAAGGGCCGGCTGAGCCAAGGCGAGTATTACCACCACGACGGTTGCTCGGGCCCGCAAAAGCCGCGTTTCGTGGAAATACGCTGCCCGATACAGCCGGTGACGCGCTCGGTCGCCACGGCGGTAGCACCGCACCGGGCGGTGGTAGCCGCCATGCTGCAAACACTGCCAGAAGAGTTGGCCCGCCATGAGGTACTGGCCGGCTGGAGCGCTCGCCTGCACGGTGGAGCGAGCCTGACGGATACGGAGCTGGACCAATTGCAAGGCCTGATCACTCGTACCGTGCGCCGCAAACTCGATGCCGAGGGCGCACGCGCCTACTTCCGCCAAGTTGATCAGGCAGCCGATGCCTACTTCGAACCCTGGCGGCTGGGCGAAAGCCGCTTGATCGCCAACGCCAACTCAGGCGTGACGATGCAGCACCGCCGCGCCTATCAAGAGATCAACCGCGTCGGGGTGGCCAATGGTCATCTGGTCAAACGCTGGCCGAATGAAGAACTGGTGGAAGCGGGCCAGACGATTGACCCCGCCTTCATTGCCGCCCTGTGCCGCGAAGAAGCGGAAGGCCCGGCAGAAAGCGCCGACGACGACAGCTGCTACTTGAGGCCGCATTGAATCCAAAGCACCGCAGTTTTTACTCGCGGATCGGCATACCAGGGGCGATCCGCACAGCACTTTGTGGATCAATTGTCAGCACCGGCTCGTTCAGCCACGCCATGATTTCGGCTGTCGTGTCGGCCAGGGACAAAGTCCCGCCCGCTTGGTGGTGCAAGGCATAGGGCCGGTCACCCAGCATCTGCCGGGGTTTGTCGGCCCAGGACGCCAGATAGGGCTCGGCCGGTGGCTCAGACGCACCGATAACCTGCAAATAGCGGTCCAAGGCACCCTGTGTACGCGCCGCCAGAGGCCAATTGCCCGACATCGCAGCCAGCCGGACCGCCGCAGCGATATTCAGCTCGGCACGGTTGTTGGGGCCGACAAAATGGCTCGAGCGGAAGGCCAACGCCAGTGATTCACGCGCTTGCTCCGGCAAGCCGGTCATGAAGTAGAGCGCCGCAAGATTGCGGGCCGGATGGGGCAGATTGGCCAGATTGCCAATGGACTCGAATAAGTCGCGGCTCTTGCTGAACGCGTGCAGGGCCAGCGGGTAATTGCCGTCCTCGCGCTGCTGTGCACCCAGGCCGAGCTGGGCAATGGCCATGAAGTAGGGGTCGGCCAAGCAGTCGGCGACAGCCACCGCTTCCTCGGCGCTGAGGCGCGCCCGCACACCTTGGCACAGGCGCAAGCGCACGGCGCGGTCCAAGTCAAGACAGACGATCAACAGGGCCGGATCAGCCAGCACACGGCACTGCGCGACGGCCTGCTCCGCCAGGCGACTGGCTTCGTCCAGCTGACCCCTGAAATTGCACAACTGACCCAAGCCAAACAGGGCCATGGCAAGAGCGGGCGAAGGCAACTGCGAGGACCGACGAGCGAGGGCATCGCGAAAGCACTGCTGGCCCAGCACGTACAAGCCGGTCACGATCCAGTAACGCCGCAGCGCGTTGGCCAAATCAAGCCCTTGCGCGATACCGTTGGAAGCGCGGTCGCACCAGGCCTGCGCCGCCAGCAAATTGGCCCGCTCGGCGTCCAGCACATCGGCTGCCCGCTTGACCCCGAGGCCAGACAGGGCTTGGCCCTGAACTTGGGCCAGCTGCAAAAAATAGGCCAAGTGACGATCTTGCGTGAGTTCGGCCACGCCGGCCTCCAACAGTCGATCGCGTGCGAAGTGGCGCACCGTTTCGAGCAAGGAGTAGCGCGCTTCATCCTCGCCATGGCGCTCCACCGCCACCAAGGAGCGATCAACCAACTGCCGCAACAAGTCAGCCACCGCCCACTCGTCGCCGCCGCCGGCAATGGCCAGCGCGGCAGCCGCCGTCCAGCCACCGGAAAACACCGACAAGCGCTGCAGCAACTGCTGCTCCGCCGAGGACAACTGGTCATGACTCCACTGCAACGTGGCCAGCAGCGTGCGGTGGCGGGAGTGAGACTTGCCGGTCTCGGTGAGCAAGCGGAAGCGGTCATCGAGCTTGTTGCGGATCTGCTCGACCG
>JBIIVZ010000068.1:0-9040 GCA_044339175.1 Roseateles sp. | reverse complement strand
TGAGCTCGATTCCCGGCGGCAACCGGATCGAACTGGCGCTCGGAGCCTTCATCGGCGCGGTCACCTTCAGTGGCTCGGTGATTGCCTTCGGCAAGCTGTCGGGCAAGTACAAGTTCCGTCTGTTCCAGGGCGCGCCGGTCAGTTTTGCCGGTCAGCACAAGCTGAACCTGGCGCTGGGCCTGGCCGCAGTGATCAGTTGCTACGGCTTTTGGGACACCCAGTCCTGGTCGGCCTTCAACACCATTCTGGTGATCGGCTTTGCGCTGGGCGTGTTGCTGATCATCCCGATCGGCGGGGCCGACATGCCAGTGGTGGTGTCGATGTTGAACAGCTATTCCGGCTGGGCCGCAGCGGGCATCGGCTTTTCGCTGAATAACTCGATGCTGATCATTGCCGGCTCGCTGGTCGGTTCGTCAGGCGCAATCCTGAGCTACATCATGTGCAAGGCGATGAACCGCTCGTTCTTCAATGTGATCGGTGGCGGCTTTGGCGGCGCACCCACCACGGCGATAGCCGGCGGCGCGGTGCAGCGCCCGGTCAAGAGCGGCAGCGCCGACGACGCCGCCTTCATCATGGGCAATGCCGAAAGCGTCATCATCGTGCCCGGCTACGGCTTGGCCGTGGCACGCGCCCAGCACGCCGTGAAGGAACTGGCTGCCAAGCTGACGGCCAAGGGCGTGAACGTCAAATACGCCATCCACCCGGTCGCGGGGCGCATGCCTGGCCACATGAACGTGCTGCTGGCCGAAGCCGAAGTGCCTTATGACCAGGTCTTCGAGATGGAAGACATCAACGCCGAGTTTGCCCAGGCCGACGTGGTCATCGTGCTCGGTGCCAACGACGTGGTGAACCCCGCCGCCCATGTGAAGGGCAGCGCCATCTACGGCATGCCCATCCTGGAAGCCTACAAAGCCAAAACCATCATCGTCAACAAACGCTCGATGGCCTCCGGCTACGCCGGCCTCGACAACGAGCTGTTCTACATGGACAAAACCATGATGGTCTTCGGCGACGCCAAGAAGGTGGTGGAGGACATGTTGAAGGCGGTGGAGTGACGTTGAAATAGCAGCTGCCTCGCCGGCTGTTGCGGGAGGTTAGGTCGGCCCGACCTCCCGTCCGTCATGCACAGCGTGCCTGCCACTGAGCCGTTGCGGTCGCGCGCCTTGAGTGGTCAGCAGGCCGCTCCGCCAGCCCCACTCCCGTTTGCGCGACAAAGTTCACGCCTCTCGTGCGCTTTCTAACGACGCGCTAGCGCATCCCCTGATAAGAATGGTGTCAGTAATCAGTCAGAATCCGGGCTTCGATTGGAGACAAACTGATGCAGAAGACCTGGCTCAAGAACTACCCCGAGGGAGTGCCGGCGGAAATCAACGCAGGGCTGTATCCGTCCTTGGTGGACTTGATGACCTCGGCGTTCCAGACGCACGCGCAGCGGCCGGCTTACAAGATGATGGGGCGGCAAACCAGCTTCGCGCAAATGGACGAGCTGTCGCGTGCGCTGGCGGCTTATCTGCAGAGCTTGGGCCTGGAAAAGGGCGACCGCGTCGCCCTGATGATGCCCAACGTGATGCAGTACCCGGTCGCGGTGGCCGCCGTGCTGCGCGCCGGCTTGGTGGTGGTCAACGTCAACCCGCTGTACACGCCGCGCGAGCTGGAACACCAACTGAAGGACTCGGGGGCCAAGGCCATCGTCATCCTGGAGAACTTTGCCACCACGCTGCAGCAGGTGATCAAGAAAGTGCCGGTCAAGCATGTGATCCTGGCGGCGATGGGGGACATGCTCGGCTTCCCCAAAGGCTTGATCGTCAACTACGTGGTGCGGCGGGTCAAGCAGCTGGTGCCGGCCTTCGAGCTGCCCGGCGCGGTGCGCTTCAATGACGCCGTCGCCGCCGGCCGCCGCCTGACCCACACCCCGCCCAAGATCGGCCCCAACGACATTGCGGTGCTGCAGTACACCGGCGGCACCACCGGCGTGTCCAAGGGCGCGGTGTTGCTGCACCGTAACCTGGTGGCCAATGTGATGCAGGCCGCGGCCTGGTATCAGCCCGCACTAAAGAAGATTCCCGCCGGTGAGCAGCTGCTCAGCATCTGCGCGCTGCCGCTTTATCACATCTTCGGTTTCACCACCAACATGATGCTGTCCATGCATGTGGGCGGCTGCAATGTGCTTATACCGAACCCGCGCGACATCAGCGCCGTGTTCAAGGAGATCAGCGGCCACCGTTTTCACAGCCTGCCGGCGGTCAACACGCTGTTCATGGCGATGGCCAACCACAAGGACTTCGACAGCGTCGATTGGAGCGGGCTGGTGATTGCGGTGGGCGGCGGCATGGCGGTGCAACAGGCTACCGCCAAGCTCTGGCTGGAGAAGACCGGTTGCCCGATCTGCGAAGGTTACGGCTTGTCGGAGACCTCGCCGATCGCCAGTTGCAACCCGACCGACAGCACCGCCTACACCGGCAGCATCGGCTTGCCGATGCCCAGCACCGAGCTGCGACTGCTGGACGATGCGGGCGCGCAGGTGGCGGTTGGGGTGCGCGGCGAGATCGCTATCCGCGGCCCGCAGGTGATGGCCGGCTACTGGCAGCGCCCAGATGAAACCGAGCAGGTGATGACGGCGGACGGCTTCTTTCGCACCGGCGACATCGGCACCGTCGACGAGCAGGGCTACTTCCGCATCGTGGACCGCAAGAAGGACATGATTCTGGTCAGCGGCTTCAACGTCTACCCGAACGAGGTCGAGGACGTGCTGACGCAAATGGAGGGCGTGCTGGAATGCGCCTCCGTCGGCGTGCCGGACGCCAAGACCGGTGAAGCCGTCAAGGTCGTCATCGTCAAACGCGATGCCGGCTTGACCGAAGCGGCTGTGCGGGCCTACTGCGAAACGCAGCTGGCCGGCTACAAGCGGCCCAAAGTCATCGAGTTCCGTACCGAGCTGCCAAAGACGCCGGTCGGCAAGATCCTGCGCCGTGAGCTGCGCGACAAAAGCTGACCCACCATGCTCGATCAGCGCTATCAACGCAGCGAGGCCGGACGGGACGAGATCAAGGCGCGTCGGCTCGACCTGTCACGCAGCACCCGCAATCTGTTGCTGGTGCTGGATGCGACACGAAGCGGGCGCGAATGGCTGATCCTGGTGCAGGCAGCCACGGCGACCGATCTGGCGCATTTGCTTGAGCAAGGGCTGATTGCCGTGCACAGCGCGGCCGCGTTGCCGCGGCCCGCCCTGTCGCCACTGACCCATGCAGAGCTCT
This sequence comes from Roseateles sp., assembly GCA_044339175.1. Taxonomy (GTDB): domain Bacteria; phylum Pseudomonadota; class Gammaproteobacteria; order Burkholderiales; family Burkholderiaceae_C; genus Paucibacter_A. The sequence goes on along the minus strand of JBIIVZ010000068.1, from coordinate 5,786 downwards.
ACAGTTATCTGACCCAGCATGCCAAGCAATACCTGGGGCTGATCAAGGGCTACCGGATGGTGCTGGAGGTGGAGCGCTGCGCGGATCGCCTGGCCTTGCAGCACTTGGCCCTGCGCTTTGTGACCGAAGTCAGCCAGGCGCAAGGCGAAGCGGTGGCCGATCAAGTGCGCCGGGCCTTGGGAGGCTGAGGCCGCGCAGTAAAAAGCTCCCAGCCTCAGAGCGGTGTTCTTGCTGGCACACTGCGGCACCCTGCCCCGAGTCCCCAAGAAGAGCTGCTCATGCCCCCGCGTTTTTTCATCGACACCCCGATCAGCCCGATCAGCCCGGCCAGCGACGACGCCGCCGCAGCAGCGACTGACACTGAGCTGGTCCTGCCGCCCGCTGCCGCCCGCCATGTGCAGGTGCTGCGCCTACAACCGGGCTCGGCCCTGACCCTGTTCGATGGCTCCGGCTTCGAATGGCCGGCCGAGGTCTTGCGCATCGCACGCAGCGAAGTGGCCGTGCTGCTGCAGCCGCGTCTGCAGGTGGAGCGAGAACTGCCGCATCAAGTCACCCTGGCGCTGGCGATGCCGGCCAACGACCGCATGGACGGCGTGGTCGAAAAAGCCACCGAGCTGGGCGTGGCGGTGGTGCAGCCGCTGATGAGTGAGCGCTCGGTGCTGCGCTTGGCGGCCGAGCGAGCCGAGAAAAAGGTCGCGCATTGGCAGGGCGTGGCCATCGCCGCCTGCGAGCAATGCGGACGCAGCCGCTTGCCGCTGATCGCCCCGGTGCTGACGCTGACGCAATGGCTGAAGGCGCTGCCGCCGCAGCCCGCCTTGCAGCGCCGCTGGCTGCTCAGCCCGACCGCCGCAACGCCGCTGCCCGCGCTGGCCCTGGCTCGGCCGGATGCACTCAGCACCCTGGTCCTGTCCGGCCCCGAAGGTGGTTTGAGCGCGGCCGAGGAGGAAGCGGCGCGCGCGCAGGGTTTCGAGGCCGTCCGGCTCGGCCCCCGCATCCTGCGCGCCGACACCGCCCCGCTGGCCGTGCTGGCTTGGCTGGCGCTGCAGCAGGCATAAAAAAATCCTCATGAATATTCAACTGCTGTTATTGACGATCTGCCAGGGCCTGTTCCTGACCAACAACGTCACCTTCATCGCGATCAACGGTCTGGTCGGCTTGGCCTTGGCCCCGTCGGCCTGGATGGCGACGCTGCCGATCTGCGCCTACGTGGGCGGTGGTGCGCTGTTCGCGCCGCTGGTAGCCCGCCATCAGCGCGCACTCGGGCGGCAGCGGGCCTTTCAGCTCGGCCTGCTGGTGGCGATGCTGTCCTGCGCGCTGGCCGCTTGGGCCGTGGCGCAGCAGCAGTTCTGGTGGGTGGTGCTGGCCACGCTGCTGGCCGGCTATTTCAACGCCACCGCCGGGCTCTATCGCTTTGCCGCCACCGAACTGGTGCCGGCCTCCCACAAGGAGCGGGCCATTTCGTGGGTGCTGGCCGGCGGCATTCTGGGCGCGGTCACCGGGCCCAATCTGGCCAGCGCCAGCAAAACCCTGCTGACCCAGCCGTTTGCCGGTGCCTACCTGGTGCTGATCGGCGTGGCCATGCTGTCTTTTGCGGTGATGTCCTTCATCCGCTTCCCGCCGCTGCCGCAAGCGAGCCACGGCGCACCGCAGGGTCGGCCGTTGCGTGAGTTGGCACGCCAGCCGATCTTCATCGTGGCGATTGCCGCCTGCGCACTGGGCTACGGCGTGATGAATTTGCTGATGGCCGCCACGCCGATCGCGATGGCGCAATGCGCCCACCCGTTCAACAAGACCGCGCTGGTGCTGGAATGGCATGTGCTGGGCATGTTTGTGCCGAGCTTTTTCACCGGCAGCCTGATCAAGCGCTTTGGTGCGTTGCCGGTGATGGCGGTGGGCGTGCTGCTGAACCTGGTGTGCGTGGTAATCGCGCTGTCAGGCGTCGATCTGATGCACTTCCTGGCCGCGCTGCTGACGCTGGGCGTGGGCTGGAACTTTCTGTTCATCGGCGGCACCACGCTGTTCACGCAGGCCTACCGGCCGGAGGAGAAAACCACCGCGCAAGCGGCGATGGATTTCTGCATCTACGCCACCATGACGGTGACCTCGTTTTCCTCCGGCGCGCTGGTCACCACCGGTGGCTGGATCTGGATGAACTGGGGCTCGCTGCTGCCGCTGGCGGCCACCGCCGTGGCGCTGGCCTGGTTGGCCACGCGGCCCAAGCTTCAGCCGGCTTGATCGGGCTGCGGCGTGGACTCAGGTTCGGGCTGGGGCTGAACTTCCGGTTTGGGCGTGCGGGCCGAGCCGGCCACCAGGTCGAAGCGGAACATCCGGCATTCGATCGGGCCGTTCCACATCGGCACGCGGCGTGACTCCTTCAAGCGCATCTGGCTGGGCAGCTTCATGTCCGGGCAGAGCAGCCAGGCGGTCCAGCCGGCCGGATGTTGCGTGTAAGCGCGCTTCCAATGCGAGGCCAGCAAAGGGAAGAAATCCTCGCTGCTGTCGCGTTGCTCGGAGCCGCTGGCATCGCGGTAATGGGCGGCCTTGCCGCGCACCTCGATCCGCTCGCCGTAGGGCGGATTCATCATCAGGGTGCCGGGCATGCCCTCGGGCAGTTGCGGCGCCGGGCGCTCCAGCGCGTCGCCGCCGTTGAATTGGATGTATTGCGCCACCCCGGCACGCTCGGCATTGCGGCGTGCGAAGTCGACCATGCGGAAGGCCACGTCGCTGCAAAAAATCGGCACGGCCGGTGCGTGTTCACGGTCTTTGGCGGCCTGCTTGAGCGCTTGCCAGCGGCCGCGCAAGGGCACGAAAGGCAGTTGGCGCTCGAAGGTGAAGCGGCGCTGCATGCCGGCGGCCATGCCGCAGGCGATTTGGGCCGCCTCGATGGCGATGGTGCCGGACCCGCAGCAGGGGTCGAGCAGCGCGCCGCCGGTTTCCGGCGTGCCCTTCCAGCCGGCCGCAGCCAGCATGGCGGCGGCCAAGGTTTCCTTCAGCGGCGCGTCGCCCTTGTCTTCGCGCCAGCCGCGTTTGAACAACGGCTCGCCCGAGGTGTCCACATAGATGGCGGCGTACTCCGGCCCCAGATGCATCAGCACCGGCAGGTCGGGGTAGCGGGTATCGACACTGGGGCGCTCGCCGGTGGCGTCGCGCAGCGTGTCGCAGATGGCGTCCTTGACCCGCAGGTTGGCGAAGTTGAGGCTCTTCAGCGGGCAGTGCCGAGCGGTGGTGTCCACCCGTATCGTCTCGGCCGGCGTGATCCACTGGGTCCAATCGACCTTGCAGGCCAGCGCGTAGATGTCGTCCTCATGCCGGTACGGGCCGTCGATCACCTGGATCAGCACCCGCATGGCGAGCCGGCATTCCAGATTGAGCTTCATCACCCCTTCCAGATCGCTTTTTAGCGCAATGCCGCCGCGCAGCACCTCGATATGGGTCTTGGGCAGAATCGCGCGCACTTCCAGATCCAGCCAGGGCTCGACCCCGGAGGCGCAGGAGACGAATAAATTGAGTAGTGTTTCTTTTGCAGACATAGACCGTATTGTCCCGGAACTGGCGCGGAGGTCGCAATGCTTGTGCGCCGCAACGGGCGACGGCCGATAGCGAGCGCTGTCGTCGGCGATGACGGCAATGAACGGCAATGGGAGGCGATTAGCAGTAATTTCATTTTTTTTGAACGTAGCTGTCCAGGACACGCTCTTCACTCGCACTGCCTTCTCGTCTTTCAAGGCCGCGCTTGATCGGTTTAAATCAGGCCTGAAAAACACATTCGCTAAATTTCAGGAACATCTTTATTACACTTCGCAGCCAGAGCGCGCCGAACTGCAAGCACCTCATCGCGTAAAACTGATAAAGACTTTAGGGTGCGCGTCATGTGGCATTTTCTAAGCAGCCGGTACGACCAGATTCTGGTGGCATCGCTTCAACACCTCAGCTTGGTCGTCCAGTGCCTTGTACTGGCGAGCATCCTCGCCGTCGCTATCGCGGCACTGGTTTTCCGCAATAAAGCGCTGTCGTCCATCGCCAACAGCGTTTCGGCCATAGGCCTGACCATTCCGTCCTTCGCCTTGATCGGGCTGCTGATTGCGCCGCTCGGCTTCGGAGTGGCCTCGGCGGTGGCCACCGTCACCTTCTTCGCGGTCCTGCCCATCCTTCGCAACGCGCTCGTGGGCCTCTCCGGTATCGACAAGACGATCATCGAGTCAGCGCGCGGTGTGGGCATGAGTCAAATGCGCACTTTCCTCACCGTCGAGCTGCCTCTGGCTTGGCCCGTCATCCTCGGTGGCATACGCGTTTCCGCCCAGATGGTCATGGGCATCGCTGCCGTGGCGGCCTATGTCCTCGGCCCGGGTCTCGGCGGGTTCATCTTCTCGGGCCTCTCACGACTCGGCGGTGCGAACTCGACCGAATCAGTGATCACCGGGGTCGCCGGGGTCGTCTTACTCGCCCTCGTCCTTGATCTCGTCCTCGTCGGCATCGGCCGACTCACCATCCCGAAAGGCATCCGTGTCTGAGTCAAGCGCCGCTCGCGAAACCACCCAGATCCCCTCCGAGGCCGGTAAGGCCATCCTGTTGGACGGTGTCACCAAGCTCTACCCAGGCCAAAAGACGCCGGCTGTCGACGGTCTGACGCTGGAGATCCCGGCCGGCAAGATCGTCATGCTCGTTGGCCCTTCCGGGTGCGGCAAGACGACGACGCTGAAGATGATCAACCGGCTGATCGAGCCGACGACGGGTCGCATCGTGCTCGGCGACGAGGACGTGACCGACATCGACGGTGATGCGCTGCGCCGCCAGATCGGTTATGTCATTCAGGCCGGTGGGCTCTTCCCGCACATGACGGTTGCCGCCAACATCGCGATCGTCCCGAAAATGCTCGGCTGGCCGAAAGATCGCATCGCCGCGCGCGTCGATGAGCTCCTCGAACTCGTCTCCCTCGCCCCTGCCGAGTACCGCAACCGCTATCCCCGTGAACTCTCCGGTGGCCAGCAGCAGCGCATCGGCGTGGCTCGGGCCCTTGCCGCCGACCCACCCGTACTGCTGATGGATGAGCCCTTCGGTGCCGTCGATCCGATCACCCGGCAACGCCTCCAGGACGAGCTTCTCCACATCCAGGAGGAGGTGCAGAAGACGATGGTCATCGTCACACACGACTTCGATGAGGCGGTGAAACTCGGCGATTGGATCGTCGTCTTCGACGAGGGGGCTCGAATCATTCAGTACGACACCCCCGCGCGCATCCTGGCCGAGCCGGCCAATGAATTCGTCGAGAACTTCATCGGTTCCGGGGCCGGCCTCAAGCAGTTGTCACTTCGCCGGGTTGGCGACGTCGACCTCGCCCCTGCAATCACCGGCCGCCCTGGCGAACAAGCCGCAGATGTCCTGGCCCGCATCGACGCGGCCGGCCACAAGCACGCCGTCATATTGGATGAGCACAACCGTCCGATCCAGTGGCTCTCCCGCCTTCAGCTGACACGCAAGAGCACGATCCCCTCGGCAAGGAACGAAAACATTCCCGTCGTCGGCCGCAAGGCCACCCTGAACGACGCCCTCGACACGATGCTGGTCTCCAGCGCAGGTGCCGCCCTGGTCACGGGCCGCCGCGACACGTTCCTCGGGGTCATCAATATCGAGACAATCATGGATGCCATCAAGGCGGTACGAGCCGATGCAGCGGCAGCCAAGACGGGCGACAGCCCGGTCGGCACGAACACCGAGACGATCCCGGTCAGCAACGTCAGTCCGGGCGATGTGACCGTATGAGCGGCGCAGAGGGCAACCGGGCCGAA
>JBIIVZ010000536.1:0-2521 GCA_044339175.1 Roseateles sp. | reverse complement strand
ATGCGGCGTGCGTTGAACGGCACGGCTGCGGCGCAGCTCGCCTGCCGCGGCCTTGAGCAAGGCATCTGGCATCGAAGGTCGCACCGTAGAATGAAACCCAGTATACCGGCAGGGCCTGCCAAGCAAGCACCGCCCCGCCCCTGCCCCAAGCGGCGGCAGACTCGCAAATCAACCGCTACCGCCGATGCAAATACGTCTTTCACGACTCCCTTACGTCCGTCTGCTGCGCCGCTTGACGCGTGCCGTCTTGCTGCTTTTTCTCACGGCGAACGCTCAGTGGGCGCTCGCCACAGACCTGACCCGCGCTCAACAACAATGGTCGGTCGGCCAACGCACACAGGCCGTCAGCACGCTTGAATCCGCGCTGCGTCCAATACCAAACGATCTGACGCTGCGCTTCGCCCTAGGCGTCATGCGCATGGAATTGGGTGACTCGGCGGCGGCGCAGGCGATCTTTTTGAGCCTGACCCAAGACTTTCCCGATCTGCCGGACCCATTCAACAATCTGGCCGTCATCCACGCCGCGCAGGGCGAGCTTGAACTCGCGCGCAGCGAGTTGGAGCAAGCGCTGCGCCTGCAACCCGAGCATGCCCAAGCGCAAGAAAATCTGGGGGACTTGTACCTGCGACTGGCCGCGCGGGCCTATCAGCGCGCTGAACAGGTACAGCTGACACCATCAGCCAGCTTGGCCGCAAAAATCAGCCAGACGCAGGCGCTGATGCCGAGCAGCGCCAACGCCAAACCCTGAGGAATCCTTTGTATCAGCAGGCTGAGTGACAATCCAAGACCGCGCCGGCTGCTGTCGAGCGACTCCGAACTGAAGCGAGACCCAGTCATGTCATTCAAACCTCATTTCTCCGTCCCCAGCCGCTGGCTGAACGCCGCAGCCGCTGTGGCAACCGCTGGCGTGCTGCTGGCCGGGGCCGCGCAGGCCCAAACCGTCAAGCTGACAACCAGCCAGGGCGATATCCGCATTGCGCTGAATGCCGAGAAGGCACCCAAGTCGGTCGCCAATTTCCTGCAATATGTGAAGGCCGGGCATTACAACGGTCTGATTTTTCACCGCGTGATCGAGAACTTCATGGTTCAGGGCGGCGGCTTCACCGCGAAGATGGAGCAGCGCCCGACCAAGCCGCCGATCCCGTTGGAAGCCAGCAATGGACTGCCGAATGTGCGCGGCAGTGTCGCCATGGCTCGTACCGGCGAGCCCAATTCGGCCACCTCACAGTTCTTCATCAATACGGTAGACAACGCCTTTCTCGACGCGGCCAACTCGCGCGACGGCAATGGCTATGCCGTGTTCGGCCACGTCGTCGAGGGCATGGACGTGATCGACAAGATCCGCACCCTACCCACCACCAACGTGAACGGTCAACAAAACGTCCCTGTCACACCCATCCTCATCATCAAAGCCATTGTGGAGCCCAAGAAATGACCAAAACAGTTGAACTGCATACCAATCACGGCCTGATCCGCGTCGAACTCGACGACGAAAAAGCTCCCATCTCGGTAGAAAACTTCTTGTCCTATGTGCGCAGCGGCCACTACGACGGCACGGTGTTTCACCGCGTCATCAAGGGCTTCATGGTTCAAGGCGGCGGTTTCGCTGCCGGCATGAAGCAAAAACCGACCACCGGCGAGATCAAGAACGAGGCCAACAACGGCCTGACCAACCAGCATTACACGTTGGCCATGGCTCGCACCAGCGCGCCGCACTCGGCCTCCAGCCAGTTCTTCATCAACACGACGAACAATGCTTTCTTGAACCACAAGTCCGAGACGGCTTCGGGCTGGGGCTACGCCGTGTTCGGTAAGGTCGTGGCCGGCAGCGAAGTGGTAGACGCGATGGAAAAGGTCAAGACAGGTAACGCGGGTGGTCACGGCGATGTGCCGCTGGACGATGTACTGATTGAGCGCGCGGTTGAAATCGTCTGATTCAAACCCGCTGCGGCCGGCTGAACTGCTGGCCCCAGACGCTTGGGTGCAGATCGACTTTTTGTCCGATCTGCACTTGGCACCCCAAACGCCGGCCACCTTGGCGGCGCTGCAGCATCACTTGCTGAATACGCCCGCCCAAGCGGTTTTTCTGCTCGGCGACATCTTCGAAGTCTGGATTGGTGACGACACCCGATTCGAGCCCTTCGAGGCGCAATGCACCGCCCTGCTGGCTGCAGCCAGCCGGCGGCTTGACCTGTTCTTCATGGCGGGCAACCGCGACTTTCTGGTCGGCGAACGCATGCTGAAGGCTTGCGGCACCCAAGCGCTCAGCGACCCCACCGTGTTGATAGCCTTTGGTCAGCGTTGGCTGATCAGTCACGGCGACGCGCTCTGCCTGGCCGACCTGCCTTATCAAGCTTTTCGCTCCCAGGTGCGCAGCAAGGCTTGGCAAGATCAATTCCTCGCTCAACCGTTGGAAGTTCGCCGTGCCTTGGCACGCCAGATGCGGGAGGCCAGCCAAGCCAGCCAAGCACAGTCCAGCGATTGGATCGACTTGGACACCTCTGCTTGCGAGCAACTGCTT
>JBIIVZ010000534.1:0-2523 GCA_044339175.1 Roseateles sp. | reverse complement strand
CATCCGGACGGTGCAGGATTTGCTGGGCCACGCGACGTTGCGACGACGATGATTTACATCCATGTGCTGAACCTGGGCGGCGGCGGGGTACACAGCCCGGTTGACCGCCCAGGCTCCTGGCTTGCATGGATGACGCCGCCGCCCGATGAGGACAGATCCTCCAACGTCTGCCCACGCTTTGGGTTTCGCTGTAACAGCCCCATTGCCGCCAGCGAGTTTCACTTCAGCCAAGCCACTCGCCCCCAAACGCAATAATCAGCCCATGAAATTCATTCACGCTGCGGACATCCATCTCGACAGCCCGTTGATCGGGCTGGCGTCTTATCAGAATGCGCCGGTGCAGGCGCTGCGCACGGCGAGCCGGGATGCGTTCACGCGGCTGATTGATGTGGCGATCGACGAGGCGGTGGATTTCATGGTGATTGCCGGGGATTTGTACGACGGCAACTGGCGCGACTTCAACACCGGCCACTTCTTTGTGCGCGAGATGGGGCGCTTGCACAAGGCGGCGATTCCGGTCTATTTGCTTTACGGCAACCATGATGCCGAGAGCGAGATGACGCGCCGGCTGACGCTGCCGGCCAACGTGCATGTGTTCGACACCAAAAAGCCGGTCACGCATAAGCTGGAGGCGTTGCGGGTAGCGCTGCACGGGCGCAGTTTCAAGGACGCGGCCACGACCGAGAACCTGGCGGTGGGCTACCCGGATGCAGTGCCGGGCTGGCTCAATATCGGCGTGTTGCACACCGCTTTGGAAGGCTATGCCGCACATGGCCGTTACGCGCCTTGCACGCTGGCCGAGTTGCAGGCCAAGGGCTACGACTACTGGGCGCTGGGCCATGTGCATGAGCATGCAATTCTCAGCCGCGCGCCCTGGGTGGTGTTCCCCGGCAATCTGCAGGGCCGCCATATCCGCGAGGCCGGCCCGCGTGGCGCGATGTTGGTGACGGCCGACAGCACCGGCATCACTTCCGTGGAGCGGCTGATTGTGGATGTGCTGCGCTGGGAGTTGTTGGTTGTTGACGCCACCGGGGCTGATGATTTGCCGGCCGTCATCCAGCGCGCCGGCCTGGCGCTGGATGCGCTGCTGCAGGCTCAAGTGGGCACTACGCATCCGCTGGCCTTGCGCGTCAGCATCAGCGGCCGTACGGCGGCGCATGGCGTGCTGTTTGGGCTGGAGGCGCAGCTGCGTGAAGAAGTCCTGGCGCAAGCGGCGGCCTTGAGTGGCGACCGCGTGTGGATAGAAAAGGTCAAGCTGGACACCACGCCGGCCACCGACGCCGCGCAGATCAGCGCTCGGGCCGACGCCATTGCCGACCTGCAAGCCTTGCTGGCCGAGGCACCGGCCGATGAAGCCTTCATGCGCAGCTTGGCGGAGGATTTGCAGCTGCTGACGGCCAAGGCACCGATGGAGTTGACCGAGGCGGTGAGTGATTTCAAGGCGATACGCGCCGGGGACGTCAGTGCCATCGTTCAGGCGGTGACGCCGGGGCTGATTGCCCATTTGGCGCAGTCGGATTGAGGCGTGGCGGCGGAGTCCATACTGGAGACCGAGCAATAAGGAGACCGAAATGACAGCTTCCCGTTTCATTCCACATGCCGTCCGCCATGCTTTTTCCCTCGCTTTGGCCCTCGCTTTGGCGGCGACTTTGTTGACGGCCTTGGCCCCGCTCAGTAGTCGCGCTGCCAGCACGCCACCGGAGGAGTCGCTCAGCCACGATGGCCTGCAAAAGACCCGCATCAAGGGCTTGGACCTGGCTTACATGCGGCCCGGCGCTCCGCTGGCCGGCTACAAGCGTATCCAGTTGGACCCGGTGGAAGTGTCGTTCGATCCGACCTGGAACCCGACCCGGACCGGCAGCCAGTTCAAGCTGAGCGCCGAGGAGCGGGAGCATATTCGTGCGGGTGTGGCCCGCATCGTTCAAGACGAATTCGCGCGCGAGTTGCAGGCCGGCAGCGGCTACCCATTGGTGACAGACGCCGCACAAGCCAACGCGCCGGATGTGCTGCGTGTCAAGGTGGGGGTGATCAATTTGTATGTGAACGCGCCCGACACGATGAGTGCGGGGCGAACCCGCACCTACACGCTGTCGGCCGGCGAAATGACGTTGGTGGCGGAGCTGTTCGATGCCGAGTCCGGCGCGGTGCTGGCGCGTTTGGTGGACCGGCGCGAGGCCCGCAATACCGGCCAACTGACCCTCAGCAACAGCGTGATGAATGCAGCGCAAGCGGAGCAGATTGCGGCGCGCTGGGCCCGCATTCTGCGCAAGAACCTGGAGCAGGCGCAGCAGTCGGCCAAGCGTTGAGTGCGGGCGTTGTTGTCAGCTCATCTGCCAGGCGAATCAGCCTGTAAAGTGGCGGTCATTCGTCACAACCTCATGGAGCTCACATGGCTACCCCACCGTCCAAATCAAGCGCCGCCAAGATCGATGTCAAGCTGATTGCCTCCGACAGCGGCGTTGCTGTCGAGGCCTATGACACCTATGACAGCGATGAAGAAACCTTGGCGGCCGCGCACCGTTT
>JBIIVZ010000535.1:0-2523 GCA_044339175.1 Roseateles sp. | reverse complement strand
CGGTCGACGTGGCCAATGCCAGTGGTCATGAGATCAAGAATGACCCCTATCTGCACCTGTTCGATTTGAAGGTCGGTACGCGTCGCACCATCGCAAGGCATGACAGCAGCTGGCGCGTCTACAAGGGCAACCGGCAGGTTACCCATCCGCACCCCAGCTTCACTCCGGATCAAAAGCAGGTCTTGTTCAGCTCGGATGCCGAGGGTGAGCCGGCGCTGTATTTGGCCGACTTGGGCTGAGGCTTAAGCGCCATGCGAGCCTGGCTACTGCTATTGGGCATGAGCGCCAGCGCGGCTTTCACCCAAGCCAAGGCCCAGCCTCGGCCGCAGCTCAGTGAGGCCGAGGCCAGCCGCCACCAGCGCGCCGATTACCTCGGCGATTGGCAGCCGCAGCCCTTGCTGGATGCGGCCCGCTGGCCGGCCGATTTCATCGTCGCCGCAGACGGCAGCGGCAGCCACCGTACGCTGCAGGCGGCGATTGACGCCGTGCCTGCGGCTGCTGCCGGTGCTGGCACCGGGCAGCGTCGCTACTTCATTCGCCTGCGACCAGGCAGCTACCGCGAAACCGTCTGCGTTCACAACAAGGCGCCCGTCAGCTTGTATGGCGACCCTGCAGACGCGGCCGCCGTGACCCTGGTCGAGGGCCATTACAGCGCCAAGCCCAAACGCGCCGGGATTGATGCGGCCAATGCGTGCGTGCCGAATCTGGCGGCCGCCACTTATGGCACCTCGGGCAGCGCCACGCTGAGCCTGTTCAGCAAGGACGTGCAGCTGGCGCATCTGACGATTGCCAATGACGCGATGGACGGGGTGCGTGCCGGCGTCGGCTACCCGCCCCAGGTCGGCGAGGCTGGTGGCGCGCAGGCGGTGGCGCTGATGACGCGCGGCGACCGGCTGCAATTGCAGGATGTGCGCCTGCTCGGTCACCAAGACACCTTCTATGCTGCTGCTCAGGATGGCGCGCGCTTCAGCCGAGTCTGGATCTATCGGAGCTTGATTGCCGGTGACGTGGACTTCGTGTTTGGCAATGCCCAATTGGTGATCGAAACCAGCGACATTCTCAGTCGAGCTGGCCGGCGCAGCCCTGGCGAGGGCGGCATTGTGCTGGCGCCCAGCACGGCGGCCGCCCAGCCGCTGGGCTTTCTGATTTTGAACAGCCGCTTTCTGGCCGAGCCGGGTTTGGTGCCTGCTTCGGTGGCACTGGGTCGGGCCTGGGACCAAGGCGTGCCAAAAGGCACTTGGGTGGCGGGCGTGTCGCCGAACGGCCAGGCTCTAGTAAGAGACAGCCAACTCTGGCCTCATATTGCCCCCTGGGGGCCGTCAACATCGCGGCGGCCATTTGTTGGCAGCGGTGCCAGCAGCGGCGAACAGACCAATCGTCTACTCGAGTACCGCAATCAAACCTTGCCCTGAACTCGCTATTTTCAGGTTCAGAGCGGGAGGTAAGTCCGCATAGGGCTTGTTAGCAAGTCAGGGATAATTCAATCCAATTGAAACGCTATACCGAGGCATTCGAAACAAATGGATGACGACTCAAATGATGCCAAGCAGCCTGAATCGGTTGCCGCAGTACTGAAGGTTTTTGCGATCCTGCAGGCCTTGTCAGAGCGCAGCGAGACCGGCATTTCGGATCTGTCCGTGCGCCTGGCCATGCCCAAGGCGACCGTCTATCGTTTCTTGCAGACCATGATGACGCTGGGCTATGTCCACCAGCAAGCCGACAGCGAGCGTTATGGCTTGACCATGCGCATGTTCGAATTGGGTGCCAAGGCCTTGCAGTACCCGGACTTGGTTGATTTGGCCAAGCACCATATGCAGATGCTGGCCGACAAGACCGGGGAAACGGTCCACCTGGGCACCTTGATTGACAGCGAGATCATCTACGTGCACAAGATCGATTCGCGCCACACGCTGGGCATGTACTCCAAGGTGGGGCGCCGCGCGCCGCTGCACAACACCGCCATTGGCAAGGTGCTGATGGCCTGGGAGCACCCGGAGCGGCGCGACCGCATCCTGGACGGCGCCGAGTTCAAGCGTTTCCGCGACAAAACCATTGTTGACCGGCAAGCGTTTTTGGTCGAATTGGAGCGCGTCAAGGCACAAGGTTTTGGCGAAGACCGGGAAGAGTTCGATGAACATATCCGTTGCCTGGGTATCCCGATTTTTGACCGCCTAAACCAACCGATTGCCGGCATGAGCGTTTCGTTTCCGACCTTTCGCTATAACGAGCAAAAGGCGCCGGAAATCATTGCGATGCTGACCGCAGCCAGTCGCGATATCTCCAGCAAATTGGGTTGCACCAAATTCCCGCTGGACCGGTAAGGTCGCTCGATTGCCTGGGATCCTTTCATTGCCGGAGTCCACGCCTGCGGCCCATGGTCTCTTACCCGAATAGCTCTGCTCGGCGCTCTTGCGCGCGGTCGACTGACAGCCCCGGCACCAGCCTGCTGCAGACGGGCGGCGAGAGCAGTTGGTCGAACACGCCGACGGTAACCTACCAGCCGGTCATGGGCGAACGCTTCAC
>JBIIVZ010000533.1:0-2527 GCA_044339175.1 Roseateles sp. | reverse complement strand
TGGCCTCGATCACGGCCAGGGGCAGATTGGGCTGGTGGTAGAGGATGAAGTCGGCCCGCCGGGACTTGCCGCGACTGTGCAGCTTGCCCCGCACGATGACGCGGCCCTGGGTGAAACTGACTTCCTCCCGCACCTGCCGCTGGATGTCCCAGCCTGCTGCCACGACAGCGGGTGTGATGAATTTGGTGCAAATGTCGCGTTCGGACAGCGTTTTTTGTTCATGCCGCGTGATCTCCCTGGGGCGCATTCTGACCGCTTTGTCTAACGCACCCGGCCGCAAGCACCCGCCGCGCCGCTTGGATAAATCCGTTACTGTGGCAGCAAGGTTTGGGTGCTCGACTCAAGCCACTGGCCACATGAACAACCCACGATGGAGATGACGGATGCGTGCAGCTTGGTATTTGAACAACGGGGAAGCTCGGGACGTGATGGTGGTGGGCGATCTGCCCACGCCGACAGCCGCCGCCGGCGAGGTGCTGGTGCGGCTGCACACATCGGGGGTGAACCCGTCGGATGTCAAGTCGCGCCGAGCCCGGCCGACGACTGAAATGATCGTGCCGCACAGCGACGGGGCCGGGGTGATCGAAGCGGTGGGCGAGGGCGTGCCCGCCAGCCGCATCGGCGAGCGGGTCTGGCTGTGGAACGCCCAATGGGGTCGGCCGCTGGGCACGGCGGCCGACCACATCGCCTTGCCCTCGGCGCAGGCGGTGCATTTGCCCGAGGGCACGGACTTTGCGGCCGGGGCTTGCTTGGGCATCCCGGCCTTGACCGCCGTGCAGGCGGTGCATTTGGCCGGCGACTTGACGGGGCAGCAGGTGCTGGTCACCGGGGCGTCGTCAGCGGTGGGCCATTACGTCACGCAACTGGTGACCTTGGCCGGTGGCCACGTGATTGGCACGGTCGGCTCGCCCGCCAAGGCCCGGCATGCGCAGGCAGCGGGCATGCGGGAGGCGATCTTCTACAAGACCGAGTCGGTCGCCGAGCGGGTCAAGGCCTTGACCGGCGGGCGCGGTGTGGCGGTCATCATCGACATGGACTTCGCCAGCACCGCCGGGTTGCTGGCCCAGGGTGTGCTGGCACCGCACGGCCGCGTGGTCTGCTACGGGGCCAACGCGCCGGAGGTCAGCCTCAACTTTCGGTCGCTGTTGTTCCAGTCGGTGTCGCTGCAGTTTTTCCTGGTTTACGACCTGACGCCGGCAGACCGCCAACGCGCGCTGGACCGCTTGACTGCGTTGTTGCAAGCGCAACAGTTGCAGCACTCGATTGGCCGGCGCTTCTCGCTGTCGGATGTCGTGCAAGCGCATGAAACCGTCGAGGCCGGGCAGGAGATTGGCAACGTCGTCATCGACCTGCGCTGAGGCTTTCGCCCAGCGCAAAGCGCCTACGACAAGTGACGATGCGGGCGCGCCGGGCCGTATCAAGCTGCATCAAGCCGAATCGGCGTATTGCCTGGCGATGGCCTGGAAGTCGGTCTGTATTTGCAGGAAGGCATCGACGATGTCGGGGTCGAAATGCGCGCCGCGCCCCTCCAGAATGATCGCGGTGGACTGCGCGTGGGTGAAGGCCGGTTTGTAGACGCGTCGGCTGATCAGGGCGTCGTACACGTCGGCCAGCGCCATCAGGCGTGCGGCGGCCGGAATGGCGTCGCCGCGCAGGCCTTGCGGGTAGCCGGAGCCGTCCCATTTTTCCTGGTGCGACAGGGCGATTTCCTTGGCGAAACGCAGGAAAGGAATCGCGTGGCCCAAACCTCGTTCGGCCCGTCCAATCGCCTCGTAGCCGAGCGTCGTGTGGGTCTTCATGATCTCGAACTCGGCCGGCTCCAGCCGGCCTGGCTTGAGCAGAATGCTGTCGGGTATGCCGATTTTGCCGATGTCATGCAGCGGGGCTGACTTGAACAGCAAGCGGATGTTCTCCGGCGTCAACAGCGCAGCAAAGCGGGGGTGGGTTTGCAGCTGTTGGGCCAGGCGCTGCACGTAGCGCTGCGTGCGCCGAAGATGGTTGCCCGTCTCGTTGTCCCGCGTTTCGCCGAGTGAGGCCATCGCCAGCACGGCGATGTCCTGCATCGCTTCCACCTCTTGTGTCCGCCGGTCGACTTCGGCCGCCAGGAATTCGCTCTTGTCGCGCAGAAAGTCAGCGGCCGCCTTCAGTGCCAGATGGGTCTTGAGGCGGGCCTGCACGATCGGCGGGCTGGTCGGCTTGGTGATGTAGTCCACCGCGCCCAAGGAGAAGCCCAGCGCTTCGTCTTCGACCTCGACCTTGGCGGTCAGAAAGATCACCGGAATATGCACCGTCAGCGGGTCGGCTTTGAGGTGGCGGCAGACTTCGTAGCCGTCCATGCCGGGCATCATGATGTCCAACAGAATCAGGTCGGGCGGCTGCTCGGCTTGAGCCAGGCGCAATGCCCGCTCGCCGGAGTTGGCCACTCTGACGCGGTAGTCGTCCTTGAGCAGGCCGAACATCAGCGCCAGATTGTCTGGCGTGTCGTCGACGATCAACAGGGTCGGTTTGGCGATGGCAGGGAGGCTGT
>JBIIVZ010000067.1:0-9111 GCA_044339175.1 Roseateles sp. | reverse complement strand
CGGCACTGCGCTGGCGCAAACGCCATTTGTTCGCACGTTTGGGCTTGACGCCCTGCCCCCGGCATCTGCCGATGCTGATCAAGTTGCGCGGCGGTGACCGGCGCGTGGTTGAGCAGGGCCTGGCGCGAGGCTGGCTCTACCGGGGCAGCTTGTTAGCGAAGTACTTGCGGCCGCCGCATTGAAGTTCTGGCGTGGACAACGTTCAACACCCCTTGCCGCCACAGCCTGAGCCCGCTGCGCCCACGCCATGGCTAAGTATTCTGCTGCCGGTCTACAAGGTTGAGGCCTACCTCGAGGCCTGCGCCGCGTCCATCCTGACGCAGCTTGAGGCCGGTGCAGAGGCCCAAAATAGTGGCCGCGGCGTCGAGTTGATCTTTGTCGATGACGCCTCGCCGGACGGCTCGGCCGCCGTGCTGAGCCGCTTGCAAGCCGCCCACCCGGCCCAGGTTCGCGTGCTGACTCACCTGCACAACCAAGGCGTCAGCGCGGCTCGCAATACGCTGCTGGACGCCGCCTGCGGTGATTACCTCTGGTTCATCGACCCTGACGACTTGGTGGAGCCGGGCGCGCTTGCATCGCTCAAAAAGATCATCGCAGCGCCGGAACTGGCCCCGGACGCCATCCTGTGCGACTTCAGGTCTTTTGAGGACAGCAGCGGGCTGGCCAAACATGCCCGCTACCAACATATTGCGAGCTTCAACGGCCCGCCGCAGCAGCTCTGCCGCGACCCGTCCCGCTTGATCGAAGGCTGGCTGAGCGCTGGTCAGTTGCACCCCTGGTCCAAGATCATCCGGCGCAAGTGCTGGCCGGCGACGCTGCGCTTCCCCGTCGGTCGGGTATTTGAAGACTTGGCCGTCATGCCCCGCCTGGCCTTGCATCTGCACAGCTTTTATTACCAACCGCAAGTCTGGGTGGCCTATCGCCAGCGTGCCGGCAGCGCGCTGGCCAGCCTGTCGGCAGCTCGCCTTGACGACTGGATGGGCGCGCTGGTCGGCTATGCCGATGAACTGCGCGCGGCGGGCGTGGCCCAGAACGCAGCCTCGCAGTTCGCCATCGCCCATTACTGCAGCCGCACCTTCATCCGCGCCGCCAAGCGTTACTGCAAGCTGGACCCGCTGCCCGGGGGCACGGCAGGCCAGCGAGCGCAGCAAGGTGCAACAACCCTGGCCCGGTTCGCCCAGCAATGGAGCGCCTCCTCACCGCTGACGGCACAGGCCTTGCTGAGCGCTTATTGGCGCAAAGGCTGGTGGTTGCGCGGACTGCAATTTAGTTACTGGCTGCGCCGCGCCGGACAGTGAATCGTCAGTCACGGCGGGCTAAAGCGACAAGAACAAGTCCTCGTAGCGTTGCGTCATCAGCGCCACTCCATGCTCGGCCAGCGCACGCTGGCGCGCATTGGCACCCAGACTTGCGCCCAGCAGCGGGTCACGCAGCACTCGCTCCAACGCATCGGCCAGGGCGGCCGGATCGGCCTCGGGCACCAGCAGGCCAGTTTCGCCCTCGATCAACAAACCCTCCACGCCCGGCACCAAGCTCGCCACGCAAGCGCAGCCGGCCGCCATGCCCTCCACCAGCGCCAGCGGCATGCCCTCGTAATGGGTTGCCAGCACGCAGATCTGCTGACTCATCAACAGCTGCGGCATTTGACTGAATTGCCCTAGAAACTGAACTTGTGAGACGAGCCCCAGCTCGGCCACCAAGGCCTCGGCTGCGCGCCGGTAACTGGCCTTGCCGGCGCCGGCCAGGCGCAGCGTCGGGCTCAGGCCACGGCCCTTCAGCAAATGCAGAGCGCGGATCAGGGTCAGCTGGTCTTTTTGACGGGCAAAGCGGGCCGCCATCACCAAGCCAGCCTCGCGCTCGGCAAACGGATGATCGACGACTGCCGCAAAACGTTCCAACGCAATGCCGTTTGGTATCGCCAGCGTCAGCGCTGGCGACATGCCGAGGTGCAGCAGTCGCTGCCGCACGCCTTCTGAGACAGCCACCAGCTTGGCCGAGCGGCGGCTGAGCCAGCGCGCCTGCGCCAGCTGCCAGCGGCTGTAGCGCTCGCGCGAGTTGTGCTCCACCTGGACCAGCTTGGGCACGCCGGCCCACAGCCCTGCAAAGCGACCCAGCAGATGCTCGGGAAAGCCATGTGCCACCAGCACGGTGGGCCGCAACACCCGGCACAGCCGGGCCAGGGCCCAGACGGTGGCCAGATGCGACCAGCCGGGCACGACCCAGACCTGCAAGCCCTGATCACGCAAGGCCTGCACGCGGGCAGCCTCGGTGTTGCGCTTGCGCCGCAGCACCAGCAACGGTTCGATGTGCGGACTTTGCAAGGCCGCCAGCGCCAAATCCACCGCCACCTGGGTTGCACCGGAAAAACCGCCGGTGACGAAATGCAGCACCCGTCGTCGGCCCTCCATGCTTGTCGCTTGCCTGCTGATGTTTGCGCTGTCTGTCATCGACGGCAGTATAGAAACAGCGGCGACAATCGCGCCCTATGACCGAGACAGCCACCGCCGCCGCTTCCGATTTCAAGCTGATTGCCCGCCGTCTGGGCCGCTTTGTAAAACCTTACCGCGTGGGCCTTGCCTTGACGGTGCTGGCTTACGTCGGCGCAGCCACCACCGAGCCAATGATCCCCAAGCTGATCTCAATGGTGTTCGGCGACGGCTTCGCCAAAAATGCCTTCAGCATCTGGTGGGTACCGGCCGCCTTGATCGGCCTGTTTGCGGTGCGCGGGCTGTTCGGCTTCTTGGGTCAGTATTTGTTCAGCTGGACGCTGTCGCGCAGCGTGATGGACTTCCGCGCTGCGCTGCTGGACACCTTGCTGCGGGCCGACGCCCGAGTCTTCACCAATTTGCAGCCGGGCACCGCCGTCACCAAGGTGGTCAATGACCCGCAGCAGATCATGACCCTGCTGGGCGGCACCGTCATCAGCGTTCTGCGTGACGGCCTGCCCGCCGTTGCCATGCTGGGCTATCTGTTCTTCCTGAACTGGCAATTGACGCTGCTCTCGCTGGTCACCACACCGCTGATGTTCCTGGTCGTGCGCAAGGTCAACCAGCGCGTGCGCAAGATGGGCACCCGCACCTACGACGCGCAACTGCAATTGGTGGCCAAGGTGGACGACATCACCCGCGCTTGGCGCGTGGTGCGCACCTTTGACGCGGTCGATTTCGAGCGTCAGAACTTCGCCAACATGGCCCGCGAGGTGCAACACGCGACGCTGAAGACCTCGGCGGCCGGCGCGTTGACACAGCCGTTGTCGCAATTGATTGCCAGCGTCGGCCTGTCGGTCATCATCTGCCTGGCCCTGCTGCAAGCGCGGGAGGCCAACACCGGCGTCGGCGAATTCGCCGCTTTTGTCACCGCCCTGATGCTGCTGACCTCACGCCTGCGGCATTTGAGCGACCTGGCCCAGCCGATCACCACCGCCCTGGTAGTGGCGCGCGGCTGCCTGGAGCTGATGGACCTGCCGACCGAGCCAGATACCGGCCAGCAAAGCTTGGATCATTGCAGCGGAGCGATCGAGCTGACCGACATCACGCTGCAATACCCAGGGGCTGAGCGGCCGGCGCTGAGCGGGCTGAACATGAGCTTCAAGGCCGGCCAGACCACCGCCCTGGTCGGCACGTCCGGTGCCGGCAAAAGCTCCATCATCCATTTGCTGCTGGGCTTTGGCGTGCCGAACCAGGGCCACGTGCGGCTCGACGGTGTGGACATCCAGCAGCTCAAGCGGGCCAACTTGCGGCGTCAGTTTGCCGTCGTGTCGCAAGACATCGTGCTGTTCGACGCCTCGGTGGCCGACAACATCGCCTACGCGCAGACCCGCGACGAGGCCCGGCTGGAACAAGCGCTGCGCACCGCGCATTTGTGGGATTTTGTGCAAGAGCTGCCGCAGGGCTTGGAGACGCCGGTCGGTGCCAACGGGGCCAAGTTGTCCGGCGGCCAGCGCCAGCGCTTGGCGATTGCCCGCGCCTTGTACCGAGACGCACCGATCTGGATTTTCGACGAAGCCACCTCGGCGCTCGACACCGAGAGCGAGCGCGCGGTGCAGCAAGCGCTGGACCAATGGCAGGGCCGCAAGACGCTGATCGTCATCGCCCACCGCTTGTCCACCATTCGCACGGCCGACTGCATCCACGTGATGAGCCAGGGTCAGGTGGTCGAAAGCGGTGACCATGCCGACTTGCTCGCCAGCGGCGGTGCCTACGCCGCGATGGTGCGCGCCCAGAACGGCGACTGAACGCCCCACCGCCATGCTGCGCCGCACGCTGATCCACCTCCTGCTGTTGACGCCGCTCGGGGTCCAAGCACAACAGCTCACAGAACCAGCGCCAGCGCTTGAAATCAACAGCGCCAGCCGGGCGCAGCTTGAATCACTGGCCGGCATCGGCCCAGACTTGGCGGGTCGGATGTTGCTGGCCAGGGCGGCGCAGCCGTTCGACGATTGGGCCGATCTGCTGCGGCGCGTGCGCGGCCTGGGTCAGGCCCGAGCTCGGCGGCTGTCGGCCGACGGCTTGCGCGTCAAGGGGGCGGCGTACTCTGATATTTCGCCAAGCTCATGAGCGGGTTCTCCACGAAACCGGCGGGGCGGCGGCGCTGTGCCGTCGGGTCGATCTGTGGTGCCTGGGTCGGCCAACCGAAAAATTTCTGCACCTCGGCACGCCGCGCCAAGGTGTCGCTCATGCCCAGATTGATCAGCTCTTGGGTGAATGGCGGCTCGAACAGCAAATAGCTGGTCAGCGCAGACCCGCTGGCCCCCTTGCCCTCACCGGCCACACCGACGCTGCGCAGCAAGCCCTTGATCGTCGACGGCAGGCTGCCCTGGTGCTCGGCGGCCAAGTCATCCAGGCGGCGGCTGGGCGCAATCACCAGCACCTCGATCGGCCGCAGCGGTGTCGCCTGACGCGCCGCGGCAGGCAGCAGCGACAAGGTGTTGTTGATGCGCTGCAACCGCTCGACATCCACCGCCAAGGCATCGAGAAAAATATTCGACAAGGCATGGCCGGCAATCTGCGCCAGGCTTGGCGGCCCTTCCGGCGCAGCCTCCGCCTGTTTTCGATCGGCACGCGGGCCGGTGGGCTCATGCATGCGGCCGGCTCCGATCACCAGCACCCGGTCGGCCCCCAGGTGGACGGCCGGCGAGATCGGCGCGCTCTGGCGCATCGAGCCGTCGCCAAACCATTCGGGCTGGCCATCCAGGTCCAGCGTTTCAGGCGGAAAGATAAAGGGAATCGCCGAAGAAGCCATCAGGTGCTCGACCGACAACTGCGTGCGCACCGCCACGCGTTGCGAGCGCAGCCAGGGCTCGAAGGCCCGCTGCGATTGATAGAACGTCACGTGCTGGCCCGAGGTGTAGCTGGAGCCGCTGATGGCCAGCGCCTGCATATGGCCGGCCTTCAGCATCTCCGCGAGCCGGTCCATCTTGATCCAGCGGTGCAGCAAGCGGCCCAGCGGCGCGTTGTCCAGCAAGCTGCGCGGGCGGCTGCGGCGCCAGCGCGCCACTGCCCAACCCAAACTCATCATCGTGAGCCAGCGCGCGCCGGTGCGGATCACACCAAACGCATCGGCGCAGTAGATCTGCTCGACATGCAGGTTCTGCCACAAATGCACCAAGCCATCGACGGCGGAATCGAAGTTGTCCGCATGGCAAGCCAGCGTGGCCGCGTTGATGGCACCGGCCGAGGTGCCGGCAATGACGGGGAAAGGGCTGGGGCCGCTGATGCCAGCATCGCGGCGCAACTGCGCCACCGCCGCCAGCACGCCCACTTGATAGGCCGCACGAGCGCCGCCGCCGGTCAAGATCAAACCTGTGACCGGCGGGCTGGGCGAGCTGGATGGGACAGGATCGGACGCTTGCATGATGTGACCTGGGCCGCATCATCGCCGACTTCAAACCCGCTCAAGCGGCAAACAGCCGGAAGAAACTCGGTGAAGCGACCTTGATCTACTCGTAAATGATTTGGGCCACCGCCCCCCCCGCTGCGGCGGCCTTGCTGCCCGCTGCCGCCAAGGCCGCTAGCGCCTCATCGCAAGGCCAGAAGCGGCTGTCCTCGCCCAGCTCGATCTTGAACTCCGCGCCCTCTTGCTCACCGTTCAAGAAGTGATGGGTCAGCATCTTCAAGCCCAGCGGCAACACGCCGTTTTCCGTCACCTGCTGGCGCGCCGGCCATTGTTTGATCACCTCGGTCAGCGCCGGCACGCTGTGCCGCACCGGAACGTAGAAATACTTGCCAAAGCGGGCCCGCGCACCCGCCAGATCCCACAGCGCCTGCACGGTGAAGCGCAAGCCGCCCGAGAAGCGGTCCAGCTGCACCTTGCCCTGGATGATCAACAGCTCGTCGTCGACCAGCAGGTCCTTGTGCGCGTTCAGCAGGTCTTCGTTGGCCACCGACTCGATCGCATCGGTCTTGTCGTCGAGCTTGAAGATGCCAACGCGGCCGCGGTGGCCGTTGATGATGCGCAGGTCGGCCACGATGCCAGCCAGCAGCACCGGCTCGCGGCTGTCGTTGGTGTCGGCAATCCGGCGCTTCACCATGCGGCGCACTTCCTCGCCGCTCTGGTCGAACAAATGGCCGCTGAGGTAGTAACCAACCGACGTTTTCTCCAGCGTCAGCCGCTCCTTGATGCTCCACGGTGCCGCCTCGACCAGCTCCGGCTCAGCAGTGGACGAAGCATGTGAATCGCCGAAATCGAACAGGCCGCCCTGGTCGGCATTCGCTTCCTGCGTTTCGGCATGGGTATAGCCCCGCCCGACGCTGGCCAGCAAGCGGGCCCGGTTGGGCTCCAGCGCGTCAAAAGCGCCACCCTTGATCAGTGAGTCGACTACCCGCTTGTTGACCGCCTTGCGGTCGATGCGCTTGCAGAAGTCGAAAAAGCTCTTGAACGGCCCGCCGGCGGTGCGCTCGGCGACGATGGACTCGATCGCGCCCTTGCCGGTGCCCTTGAGCGCGCCGAGGCCGTAATTGACCCGCTTCAAGCGCTGCGTGCCGCCGGCCGGGCGTTGGCTGCCGTCCTTGGCTTCCATCGGCTCGAACCGGTGCACGCCGAGGTTGATGTTGGGCGGCTCGAACTCGACGCCGAACAACTTGGCGTCATTCAGCAAGACCTTCAGCTTCTCGCTGTCGTCGGCCTCGATCGTCATGTTGGCGGCGAAGAACTCGGCCGGGAAATGGGTCTTCAGCCAGGCCGTGTGGTACGACAGCAGCGCATAAGCAGCGGCATGCGACTTGTTGAAACCGTAGCCTGCGAACTTCTCCATCAAGTCGAAGACCTCGTCGGCCTTCTCGGCGACTATGTTCTTCTCGGCCGCGCCCTTGCGGAAGATGCCGCGATGCTCGGCCATCTCCTCGGCCTTCTTCTTGCCCATCGCGCGGCGCAACATGTCGGCCCCGCCCAAGCTGTAGCCGCCCAGCACCTGCGCCGCCTGCATCACCTGCTCTTGGTAGACGAAGACGCCGTAGGTTTCTTCCAGCACCTGCCCCAGCAGCGGATGCGGGTACTCGATCACCTCCTTGCCGTGCTTGCGCGCGACGAAGGACGGAATCAGGTCCATCGGGCCGGGCCGGTAGAGCGACACCAGCGCGATCAAATCCTCGAAGCGTGAGGGCTTGGCGTCCTTCAGCAAGCGCTGCATGCCGGGCGACTCGAACTGGAACACGCTCTCCGAGTAGCCGTCGCTGAACAGCTTGAAGACCTTGCGGTCATCCAGCGGCACGCCCTCCCAAGTAAAGCCCTGCTGCTCCGGATAGCTGGCCATGATGAAGTTCTTGGCCAGCTCAAGAATCGTCAGCGTGGCCAGGCCCAAGAAGTCGAACTTGACCAGACCGATCGCCTCGACGTCGTCCTTGTCGAACTGGCTGACCGCGCTGGTCGAGCCCGGCTGCTGGTATTGCGGGCAAAAGTCGGTGATCTTGCCCGGCGCGATCAACACACCGCCGGCATGCATGCCGATATTGCGCACCATGCCCTCGACGCGGGCCGCCAGCTTCAGCAGCTCGGCCACTTCTTCCTCGTTCTTTTCGCGCTCCTCCAGCTCGGGCGCTTCCAGGCGGGCGTAAATCACCTTCGGGTCGGGCTCGGCCGGCACCAGCGCCAGCGTCACCGTCTTGCCCGGCGGGGCCGGAATCAGCTTGGCAATGCTGTCCACTTGGCCATAGCCCATGCCCAGCACGCGGCCGATGTCGCGCAGCGCCGCCTTGGCCGCCATCGTGCCGAAGGTGGCGATCTGGCTGACCGCGTGGCGGCCGTATTTGTCCTTGACGTAGTCGATCACCCGGTCACGGTTGCCCTGGCAGAAGTCGATGTCGAAGTCGGGCATCGAGACCCGCTCCGGGTTCAAGAACCGCTCGAACAGCAAGTTGTATTTCAGCGGGTCCAGGTCAGTGATCTTCAGCACGTAAGCGACCAGCGAGCCGGCGCCCGAGCCCCGGCCCGGGCCGACCGGGCAGCCATTGTTCTTGGCCCACCAGATGAAGTCGGACACGATCAGGAAGTAACCGGGGAAGCCCATGTTCACAATGGTCTTCAGCTCGAACTCCAGCCGCTCGACGTAGCGCGGCATCTGCCGGGCGCGCTCCGTCTCATCGGGGTAGAGCATCAGCATCCGCTCGCCCAAGCCCTGGTGCGAGGCATAGCGGAAGTAGTCATCCGGCGTCATCTGCACGCCGTCCACCAGCGGCGTCGGGAAGTCCGGCAACTGCGGCTTGCCCAGCACCAGGCTCAGGCTGCAGCGGCGCGCAATCTCCACCGTGTTGGCCACGGCCGAAGGGATGTCGGCAAACAGCGCCTCCATTTCGGCCTGGCTGCGGAAAAACTGGCCCGGCAAAAAGCGCTTGATCCGCTTCGGGTTGGTCAGCGTTTCGCCCTCGGCCACGCAGACCCGGGCTTCATGAGCCTCGAAGTCCTCGGTCGTCTGGAACTGCACCGGATGCGTCGCCACCACCGGCAGCCCCAACTCCAACGCCAGCGGCAGGCTGGCCTGCACCAGCGCTTCTTGCCCCGGCAGCCCGGCGCGCTGCAGCTCGATATAAAAGCGCTGCGGAAAAATCGCCTGAAAGCGCGTCGCCCAATCAAGCGCGCGCGGCTTGTCGCCCGCCAGCAAGGCCTGGCCCAGGCCGC